>JANPIF010000363.1:0-5143 GCA_031424845.1 Ferruginibacter sp. | reverse complement strand
CGCCCAAGTTGAGCAATACCACCAAGCACTTTTTCCATCTTTTCCTTATCGCGGGTAAGCGTCAAACGCTCCTTTTTAGTCAGGCTGTCCGCACTTCCGTCACCCAGCATTTTCTCAATACTCTGCATCTTCTTCACACTCTTACGTACGGTGTTGAAGTTAGTAAGCATTCCACCTAACCAACGCTCAGTTACAAAAGGCATGTTTACACGCTTTGCGCTTTCCTGCACTATTTCTTTAGCTTGTTTTTTAGTAGCTACAAACATTATTTTTTTACCACTGCGTGCAATAGCTTTCAATGCTGCAGCAGCTTCCTGCAAACCTTCTACAGTTTTGTTAAGATCAATAATGTGTATTCCTTTTTTTTCTGCAAAAATATAAGGAAGCATTTTTGGGTTCCATTTTTTCTTTAGGTGACCAAAGTGTACGCCTGCTTCAAGTAACTGCTGTTGTAAGGAAGTGTTATTTTCCATTGTATATAATTAAATAATTTTTTAAAATTGTGAAACTTGATAATAGAAATTCGATAAATGATGACCCATCTTGTGTCTAATATCTTGTTTCTAATATGTATCCTATTAACGCTTGCTAAACTGGAATGATTTTCTTGCTTTTTTACGACCTGGTTTTTTACGCTCTACTACACGAGAATCACGTGTTAAAAAACCTGCCGCCTTAAAAATAGGGCGATACTCAGCATTTACTTCAAGCAACGCACGAGCTATTCCTAATTTTGCAGCTTCAGCCTGGCCTTTTACACCACCACCTGTAGCATTGATTACAACATTAAATTTATCAGCAGATTCAATTGATTTAAGTGGGGCTTCCACTTGGTTTTGTAGATAAATAAGCGGGAAATATGTTTTGTAGTCTTTTCCGTTTACTGTAATAGCACCTTCTCCTTTGCTAAGGAAAACACGTGTTACAGCTGCTTTTCTGCGACCTACTGCGTTTTTTTGCTTTTCCATTTTTGTATAGTTGTGGGTTTCGGGTTTCAGGGTTACGAAGTTTGTGGTCCGTTGTCCTGTAGTCCGTCGTCCTTTAGTTATTTACGATTAAAGTTTAATTCCTGTGGTTTTTGTGCGCCGTGCGGATGTTCTGCACCTGCATATACAAATAGTTTTTTGTACATCTGGCGACCTAATTTGTTTTTAGGAAGCATGCCTTTTATAGCTCTTTCTAATACAACTTCTGGACGACGAGCTAATAAGTTTTTAGCTTTTTCACCTTTTTGTCCACCAGGGTAACCACTAAACGTTAAATACTCTTTTTGATCCATTTTGTTACCAGTAAAAATTACCTTTTCGCAATTTGTAATAATAACATTGTCTCCACAATCAACGTGAGGAGTATAATAGGCTTTGTTCTTACCTCTTAAAATGGCTGCTATTTTAGCACACATGCGGCCCACGGTTTGATTAGTACCATCCACAACGTACCAGTTGTGCGTAACGGTAGCCTCGTTAGCATGTTTTGTAGTGAAATGTAATTTGCTCATTGTTTTTTTGTTTAAGTGAGGCTGCAGCTATCCCCGCAGCTTTTTTAATGAGGTGCAAAAGTAGGATATAAAATGGTACTGTTAGTTCAAAAATTAAAGAAAAATTTTATCGTACATCAGCAAGCTGCTGATTATCAATAAAAAATTATACAGTTAAAAATATTCGAGGAGAAAAAAAGAATATTAATGGAAGGTAAAAAGGTAATTAATGGAGAAGTTCCAAAAGAAAACAAGCCCTATAACCATTAATTTTATAAGATAGAAATTAAATTTAGTGTACTTTACTAATAAGTATAATAAACCTGTATTTATAGCTAAACCAATAATAGAAATGATGGCAAATTTTAAGAATTGTTCTGAAAATGGTTGAATGGTATCATTAAATGTCCAGTATCTATTCAGTAAAAAATTATTTATAACCGCAAAAGAAAAACCAATACCATTAGATAAATACTTATTAAACTTTAATTTTTCTTTGCACAACCATGTAATAAAAAAATCAACTGCAATCCCAGAAATCCCCACTACGCCAAATTTTAAAAACTCAACCGTTAAAACACTATTTGCGGCACTCCTTACAGACATATACATTTTTTACAGAAAAAAAATTAAGGGAATAAAATTTGCAGTAGCAGAAAAACATTTAACCCAATAAAAATGTATACATCAAAAGTTATACCCAATAAATATTAATTGCTTTTTACATCTATTCATAACAAAAGGATAATGAGGTTTCTTTACTTTTCAAATTGGTCTTACAAAAAAAAAGCTATTATAGTTGTATTGGCATTTTTATGCTTAAGAATAATTGTAAGTAATTTTTTAAACTTAGGCAATGATGAAAGTTATTACTGGACTTTTAGCAAACAATTGCAATGGAATTATTTTGATCATCCTCCAATGATAGCATTGTGGATTAAGTTTTTTACCGCCAATCTTTTACTAGAAGACTATACATTTTTTTTACGACTAGGAAGTTTTATTGGTTGTTTAATTTCTTCCTTTTTTATATATAAAACCATTACTGCCATTAGTACAGAAAAGGCAGGGTTTGCAGGAGTTTTTTTATACAACATTTCATTTTATTGTTTTATAACTACCGGTATGTTCATAATACCAGATACCCCCCAAATGGTTTTCTGGACGGCCAGCATGTATTTTATAACTCAAATAATAAAAAATGATTCAAATATAAAAGCATGGATTTTCTTTGGGATAACTACGGGGCTTTGCATAATGAGTAAAGTGCATGGGGTTTTTTTATGGGGCGGTATATTTTTATATGCACTCTTTTATAAGAGAGAATGGTTTAAGAATTATGCATTTTATCTTTCTATGCTTGTTACCGCTATAATCATTTCCCCCATTCTTATTTGGAATATAAACAATGATTTTATTACTTATCGCTTTCACAGCGAAAGAGTAACAGTAAATGAAAAGAGCAGTTTTAATTTTATGGGTTTATTAAGAGAAGCAATTGGGCAAATTTTAATTAATAATCCATTTAATATTGGGCTTATCATATTGTTTTTCTCTAAAAGATTTACTACTAAAGCTAAAGGAGGGTTACAAGTTTTTAAATTGATAGGTGTATCATTATTATTAGTAATTTTTTCTATTGCATTGTTCAGATCTACGCTTCCCCATTGGAGCGGTCCTGCATATATTTCTCTATTGCCAATTGCTGCTATTGGATTATCTGAAATTAATTTTTCCAGGTTTAAAGTACTAACAGCGTCAGCATTTGTATATACAATTACATTGTTATCTCTAATTGTTATTGCAGTTAATTTTTATGCAGGTTCTTATAGCAATGCAACCGGAAAAGATATTGGTAAAAATGATATTAGCTTAGATGCTTATGGGTGGAAGGAAGGTGGCGAAAAATTTGCTGCCTTTTATAATACTCAACATAATGGTAGTAATAAACCACCATTGGTATGTAACACATGGTGGGGCGGACATGATGAATATTTTTTTGCTAGGCCATTAAATGTAAAAATGATTGGACTTGGACCTATATTAAATATTCATCAATATAAATGGAGATTGCAAACCGACACTGTAAACCTTAAAATGGATACGGCCTACACAATCGTACATTCTTATGATTACTTTGATGCTCCCCAGGCATTTAAAAATTATTACTACAAAATAGATTCAGTAAATACAATATCTATAAAGCGTAGAGGCAAAGAAGCCTATCAATTTCATATATGGAAATTGACAGGATTTAAAGGGTTTGAACAAAATTAAAATCATGATAATAAACACTTTAAATTGAAATTTCTGAATTATTTTTCACAAAAAAAGTTTATATTTAACTGACAACAGAAGCAATGGTGAAATTATTTATATCGCTTTTTTTAAGCATATTGTCTTTTAATGTTTACAGCCAATCGGTTACATTTACTTATTCAAGCGCTGGTGGGGGTTCCACACTTTGCAGCCCTGCGGTTGTAAATTTTACTCCGGTTAGCACGGGTAATCTTATAGGTTATACATGGTATTTTGGCAATGGCCAAACCAGCAACAGTGCCATACCAAGTATGACTTATGCTAGTGGAACTTATGTTGTAAAGCTTGTGGCAGTTTTTGATAATGTTGCATTGGAAACGGTACAAACCCTTGTAGTAAACCCTGGTATTACAGTAGATTTAAGTGGCACTACCAATTATATATGCAAATTAGATACAGTGGGTTTTACTGCTTTAACTACTACTCCAAATGTAAATTATTTGTATAATTTTAATGATGGCAGCCAACCCATAACGAGTACAAATAATAATATTACCCATAACTATACTTCATTTGGTCTATTTTACACAAGCGTAAAAGCAACCAACGTTTTTGGATGTACAGGTACCGATAGCGTTTTGGTAGAAGTAAAAAAACCGCCTATTGTAGGTAATGTAACGCCTGTAAATGGTTGTGCTCCTATAAACGCAAACTTTAATAGTCAAGTTACTATACCGGGAGGTAGTACTGTTACAAATTATGCCTGGTCATTTGGTGACGGTACTGCCATTATCAATACCAACACACCGGTGGTATCACATCCATATACTGACTCCGGCAATTTCGTGCCAACGCTTACAATAACTACTTCTCAAGGATGTACCAACACATTTACTTTTTCAGATTTAAATTATGGCTTGCAGCCGCAAATAGTAAATGCTTATCCTAAACAATTAACCTATTGTGGCAATGAAGCTGCTGAGTTTGTAGGAATAGCAAATTTTGCTACCTCATATAAATGGGAATTTGGAGATGGATCTATTCAATTTACAAATGATACTACCATCACCCATAAGTACAATTTACTGGGCATCCAAACTGTGAGGGTAACCCCTATTAACAATGAATGTGAAGGAACACCCTACACAATTACCGTAAATATTATCGGTGTAATTGCAAGTTATAAGTATGCTAATACCTGCGTTGCAAAAAACACGTTTTCTTTTATAAATACATCGCAAGGAAATCAAAGTTTTAAAGAGTGGATTTTTGGTGATGGTAGCCCTAATGTGTATACAACAAATGCCATCCGTACATATCCTCCATATGGTGTATTTAATACCATGCTTATCATTGGAGATGATATTACCGGGTGTAGAGATAGTATTGAATATCCTATTTACACCG
>JANPIF010000362.1:0-7880 GCA_031424845.1 Ferruginibacter sp. | reverse complement strand
TTTTTGGTTTGGCGGCAGTAACTACAGACAGCAAAGTTGATTTACCAGCATTTGGAAAACCGACCAATCCAACATCTGCCAATACTTTTAACTCTAATGTTCTTATACCTTCCACACCATCTTCGCCGGGTTGTGCATATTCTGGTGCTTGGTTGGTAGCAGTTTTAAAGTTGCTGTTACCCAAACCACCACGACCACCTTTCATTAATATTACTTCTTCACCATCCTGTAAAATCTCTGCAACTTTTTCGCCGGTTTCAGGATCACGGGCTATTGTACCAAGTGGTACTTCTATAATAATATCTTTTCCGGCTTTGCCGCTGCGCTGACCGCCTTCACCATTACCGCCATCATCTGCCAATACATTTTTGTAATAACGTAAATGTAGCAATGTCCACAATTGTGTATTGCCTTTTAAAATTATATGTGCACCACGTCCGCCATCGCCACCATCAGGGCCACCTTCTGCGGTAAGTTTATTACGCAAAAAATGCCTGCTGCCTGCTCCTCCATGTCCACTGCGGCAAAAAATATTTATCTGATCTACAAAATTTGATCTTTCCAAAACGTGTGTATATAAGTAAGCGGCAAAAATACAAAAAGGTTATGGCATTGGTGGAAGTGAATTTAGAAAAGGTTATTGCCACGAATAAACGAATTTACACTAATGATAAGCTAGGTTTTGTGTATTAAAAAGTTTAGGGTATAATTGTTGATTAAAGATATCCATATGATGGGCTGCGGGATAAAAGTGGATATCCTTTTTGCTGTCTTTGAGCAAAAAGATAGGAACGAATAGCCCGAACAACAGATGCAATATTGTATAAAGTACAAAGCCCCAAACCCAAAAACACTCATATGAAAATAATACTACTAAGTTTTATAATCGCCATTTTTAGTTGTGAATCTTCTAAAAAAACAATGGAAGCTACACCGGAAGGGAGTAAAGTTGTGTTGGACTCTTTACCAGTTTGTGTAAAAGTATTGATTGAAAAAATGAAAAGCGAGCCTGTAACTAATCCGCCAAGTAAAGTATATAGTTACATGTATAAAGGCAAAAAAGTATATTATGTTCCTCCGGTTTGCTGCGATATGTTCAGCGATTTGTACAACGACAGTTGCAGAATTATGGGCCACCCAGATGGTGGATTTACTGGCAGGGGCGATGGTAATTTTAAAGATTTTGATACTGCAAAATCGCAGGAAAAATTATTGTGGGAGGATACCCGTAAAAAATAATTTTTTAGGGTTTAGTTTCGTTCCAGGTCTTAAAATTAGTGGCTGTTTTTTCTTTGCCCAATGGTAACTCTGTAAGTGGTTTGCACTCTTTTAATGTTGCATATAAATTTGATGGTAGTTGCTGGTATAGTTTTGTTCCTTCGGTTTTCCAGGCAATCATTTCATCACTTACATCTTTTATTTTTTTAGCTGGATTACCTACTATTAAACTTCTGCTTTCAAATATTTCATCTGCCTTTATAAAACTGAGTGCGCCTACAATACACTCATCACCAAGTTGTACATTATCCATTATAACAGCGTTCATTCCAACCAAACAATTTTTGCCAATAGTCGCACCATGTATAACGGCACCATGCCCAATATGTGCACCTGCCTTTAATAAAACAGTTACACCGGGGAACATATGTATGGTACAATTTTCCTGC
Organism: Ferruginibacter sp.; assembly: GCA_031424845.1. Classification (GTDB taxonomy): domain Bacteria; phylum Bacteroidota; class Bacteroidia; order Chitinophagales; family Chitinophagaceae; genus Ferruginibacter. The sequence goes on along the minus strand of JANPIF010000362.1, from coordinate 6,213 downwards.
ACATTACAACCATCTTCAATAATGATTTGTCCCCAATCTCCACGTATGGCCGCACCTGGACCTATGTAACAATCTTTACCAATAACTACATTGCCCGTAACAGCAGCTTGTGGATGTATAAAAGAAGAGGGGTGAATTACTGGGATGTGGTTTTGGAAAGAGTAAATAGCCATAAACAAAAGTTGAAATGCAAACCTAATGTCTTTCTATAAAAGATTTTTAAGTACTTAATGCGCATGGTGCACAGAAGTACATTTCTTTTTTGTACAAAGCCGATAATTAAGATAATGTGCGCTTATGATTAAGATGACTGCAGGTATAAGAAAAATACTTTCGTAAGGTAAAAAAAACTGTTTGGTTACTAATAATGCAAAACCTACAACAAATAAAATAACAGGCAATGGTTTTTTATGATGGGTGTTATAACCATGCACGAGTGCATAAACACCTACCGCAAAAGCTATAAAAATCATGGCCCACTCAAAATAAATATTGTGTATAATATTTATTCCAAATAACGGAAGGCTGGTAAGTACAAGCGGCAGCACCATGCAATGTATTGCACAGGCAAGCGATGTAGCTATTCCAAGTCCGTCCCAATTAATTTTTAAATTCATATTGTGGTTGCAAATATACAATTTTTGCAATAATGTTGCATTTAATTAAAACTCTTAACGAAGTTTTGCTTTTTTGGAATGTACCTTTGAGTGAGCTTTTAAAAACCAAAGCAAATACGAGTAACATGAGTAAAAAACTAATATTTTACATTGTATTTTTCGCAGTATTATTGGGTGTGTTTTATTATTTCATTATGAAGGATTATGATTTTGATGCATCTCCATTACAAGTAATAAACCCTGCTGTGCCGGCATTTAGTTTTACAAACCAAGATGGTAAAATTATCTCTCAAAAAAATACTGATGATAAAGTTTATGTAGCGGAATATTTTTTTACCACCTGCAAAGGTATTTGTCCAAAAATGAATGCTAACATGCGGAGGGTGTACGATACTTATAAAGATGAAAATGATTTTTTAATACTTTCTCACACATGTATGCCCGAAGTTGACAGCCTGCCATTGCTTAAGCAATATGAACAGAAAATGATAAATGGTACACTTTTAAAAAGCAGCGATGGCTCATACTCCATCAGCAATATGCCTGCTACAACCACTGCACAAAATAAAAACTGGAACTTTGTAACGGGCAATAAAGATTCTTTATACAAAATGGCAAGGCTAGGATATATAATAGATAACCAAAAACCTGATAGCACACAAAATATAGCTGACCAATTTATACACACACAATTTTTTGCATTGGTTGATAGATACAGACGTGTGAGGGGAATTTACGATGGATTAAAAGAAGAGGAGGTGCAAAAATTAATAAGAGATATAAAAGGGGTGTTGAAAGAAAAAGTAGATCATACAAGATTTATGACAGGGTTCAGCAATTCTCCTACTTAACCAAAACAATGAAAACACAACCGGACATTTTAAAGCAATCAGGGCTAAGCATAACAGAAAGCCGAAAAAAAATATTAGATCTTTTTTTAGAGTCTAATGGTGCTTTGGCGCATGCTGATATTGAAAAAAACACCTCTGCAGCATTTGATAGGGTAACGGTTTATCGTACACTTCAAACATTTGTTGAAAAGGGAATTATTCATCAAATACCTACAATAGATAATTCTATTTTATATGCACTTTGCAGACACAACTGTGAGCAAGGCCACCACCACGATGACCATGTGCATTTTATTTGCAGTAATTGCGATAAAACCATTTGCTTAGATGAAGTAACAGTACCCGAAGTAAAACTCCCTAAAAATTTCACAAAGCAACAAGCTGCAATGGTGGTAACGGGAATTTGTGAAGATTGTAAGTAGTTCAGTTGATAGTACATTAATAAAAACAGTTAATAAACCTTATATATGGCTATTTCTTAACATCAAAAAATGATGTGCAGTTTTTAAAATTGTGTATTTTTGTTTCAAATAAATAAAAAATATATTATGAAATCAATACTTTTTACATTAATGATTTGTTTTTCTGTTGCCGCATTTGCTCAACCTAAGCCAGCAACTAAAGGAGTAAAATATGGCGCAGGTACCACTGCCAATGGCGCATTGGAGGTAAATTTATTAGAAGAAAAATTAGTTACTGCTGATAAATATGTTGGAAAAGTAAAAGGTACGGTTACAAAAGTTTGCGAAAAGAAAGGATGTTGGATGACACTTGCACAAACTGACGGAGAAGGGATAATGATTCGTTTTAAAGATTACAAATTTTTTATGCCAATGGATATTATAGGAAAAGACGTAGTATTAGAAGGCACTGCTCAAAGAACAACAACTAGTGTAGAAAACCTTCGCCATTATGCTGAAGATGCAGGTAAAAGCAAAGAAGAAATTGAAAAAATAACCACTCCAAAAACAGAGATAGAATTTATAGCTACAGGTGTTTTAGTAGTAAGCTAATTTTAAATTAATAAAGTACAAGGCTGCGAAAAAATATTCGCAGCCTTTTTTATTGACCACTATTGATAATTGAAACAAAAATTTAGCTTTTAAATTGAAATAAGGTCCATAATTTGACTATTCATTGGCATGCAAATCTTTAAAACATCCCTCTTTTCATTTCCCATTCTCTTTATCTTCTTATCGTGTAACTTAAAAGTTAAAAATGGTTTATTTTCTAAGAAGACTGACAGAGAAAAATATGAAGAAAAGGTGCTTAAAGACTCTGGCAAACTTAATCCCGTAGTAAACGCATGGCTTAATGCGGCAGAATTTTCCTTAAATAATCCATTGAATGTAAGCAGTGATTTTTCTGAGAAAGGAAGGTTTTATTTAAATGATTCAACTGCTACAGCATATATAATAAACATAAAACGGGGTCAAAAAATTATTACTTTCCTACATAAACTTGGTGGCAATTATAATGTATATATGGATTTATGGGAAGCAGGAGATAGCTTGCAAAAAAAACAACCTCTATTTATTAAAGCTTCCGATACCGCTACTAACACAATTGAATATGCAGCGACCAAAGATGAAAAACTTATTGTAAGGTTTCAGCAAGAACTTGCTGCAAATAGCGAATATGAATTTGAAATAAAAACTGGACCTGTTTTCTACTTCCCAATAGCTCCTTCTGTAAAAAGTAACATTGGAAGTTTATGGGGCGTTGATAGAGATGCTGGTGTGAGGAAACATGAAGGGATAGATATTTTTGCGGCGAAAAAATCGCCGGCCGTTGCCGTTGCTGATGGTATAATAACCAGTGTGTCAGAAAATACCTTGGGTGGCAAAGTTGTTTTTATGCGCCCGTCAAATATGAATTACAATGTGTATTATGCACATTTAGATTCTCAACTTGTAATAGAGGGACAAAGAGTGGTTAAAGGACAAACAATAGGGCTGGTAGGGAATACAGGTAATGCACGAACAACTGCACCTCATTTACACTTTGGTATATATACAATGGGTGGCCCTATAGACCCTTTGTTATTTGTAAAGCCAACACCTGCTCTTAAAAAAAGCAATGCCGCATTTCCATTAAAAAATAATTTTGTTACAAAACGTTCTGCTAAACTTTTAAACGATTTAAGTTTAAAAAATGCATTTGATATTATTGAAAAAAATGAACCGGTAAAGGTGCAGGCTGTAGCTGAAAATTATTATAGAATTGTTACTAAAAATAACAGGAAAGGCTTTATTTTAAAAACAGATTTAAAGCAGATGTAAAATAATAAACTGGAAACTACTCTTGTTTATTTGTCTTTATACTCAAAAACTATTTCTGCATTTTGCTGTAAGGTAGCACTGGGAAATAATTGATATCGCTTTCCGGCAGCGGTTGTAAATACTACCAATGCTGTATTTGGGGGAATACTTCCAAGGTTTTCTGCAAACAACACAATGCTGTGTAGAGCTGTGTTTTCATCTAACACGACATCTACAACCAGTGCATTGGATGTAAGCCTTTTGCTCTTTACAATTTGTTTGCCGTTGTAAAAAATACTTACGGTATCTCCATCAATAGTACCATTGTCATATATATTGAGAGTTATTTTTTTATCGTTTATTACAATTCTACTTAACTCTTTATTTATTCTGCCATTGATTTCTTTTGGTAATTGCTTTACATTAATGGTAGGAGTTTTTAATGTAACAGTATCTTTTATTTTTTCTACAATTGGCTGAGTAATTTTAATTGAATCAATTTTCTTAATAGGTTTTTTTACAGGAGGAATTATTTTCTTTGGAATAGGTTGTTTTTTAATGGAAGGCTTTTTAGGGGGCTCAAATTCTGCCAAACAATCCCTCATTGTCTGTGTGATGATTGAAGGTCTGTTAGAAGTTTTTTTTAAGGTAAAAGGGCTTGGTTCATCACCATCAAAAAATAAATTCGGTTTTATTCTGCACATTCCCTTCATTACTTTTTTACCATATTCATTTATAATTTTAAATTTTAATTGCATAAGGTAATGTCCCCCGCTATTGTTCATAAATTCATAACCTTCCAGATACCATGCATCCATAAGTTTATTATATGTCCCTGTAAAATAGGCCTTGCAATAGCTCGAACTGTCATTAACACCAAAATCCCAAGTGTATCCACAAAGTTTATCTCCTACTTCAATCACGTTAATCTGAAGAAATTCGTTCCTATCCATAATGCCTTCCCATGTACCGGTAATTTTTTGCGCAGAAGATGTTGTTGTTACTAAAAAAAGATAGAAAAGGATATGTAAAAAACGTTTCAATAGTCTGAATTTGTATAAAATTAGTATTTATTTTTTCTTATAGATATACCGATTAGCTTAAGTATTGTTAAGAAAAACAATTCTTTTATGACAATGGTATAATTATTTAAATTTCTATATCCCTTCATTTATATATTTCATCAACTATTACTATCCATACATCAATAAAAAAATATTTGGAAAAATATAATTGGCAGATTTGCGTTCTTAAAATTAAAAATTTGTAGTCAAAAATTACATTAAAATAGGTATGAGGGGATAATATGAAAGTCGTTGCATATAGGGTGTAACGGCTTTTTTATTTTTTAAGTTTTCTCATTATATACATTTCTACTTTGCCATTTTATCGAAATAAATGATCCTATTTATTTTAACTATCGATCGTTAGTTTTTTTAATACCTTTACACAAAAAATTTTTGTTATTCTTGCAGAAATTCTGCAACTGTTTTAATAACTAAAGCAGCATCTTTTTCATTAATGGTAAATGAGTGTACTAAAAAAAGTATAGGAATAACTAACTAGTGAAGTAAAGAGATAGCAGTTTTTTTATTTATGAAGTAAAATGCAGAATGAGGTTGGCATTAATGTAAAATAAATATAAAGTTTATGAAAATATCAATTCAAAAGTTTTACTATGGTGATTTTGGCGGTGAAGAAATAACAGGCGGAAATGATAATAAGAAAAATGAAGTGCCTCAAACCGCATGGCCGCTCTGGGAAATTTTTATTCGCAGCAAGCAAGGCTTGGATCATAAACATGCAGGCAGCTTACATGCAGCAGATGCAGCCATGGCTATGGAAAATGCCAGGGATGTATATACCCGCAGGCAAGAAGGTGTAAGTATTTGGGTAGTGGAAAGCAAACATATTCATGCCAGTAATCCTGATGATGCAGCATCTATGTACGAGCCGGCAGCCGATAAAATTTATAGACATCCAACTTTTTATGAAATACCCGATGAAGTGGGGCATATGTAAACTTTCTTTTTACAGGTACAAAATATTATGACAAAAAACTTAATTGATTATACTTTACAACTTGCAGATAGCACGTTGATTTTAACTCAACGCAATGCAGCATGGTGTGGGCATGGACCGATACTTGAACAGGATATAGCCATTACTAACATCACGCTGGATTTGATAGGACAGAGCAGAAATTTTTATCAATATGCAGCGTCACTAATCAACCAGTTAACTGATCAACAGAAACAAGTCACAGAAGATTCCCTTGCTTACTTACGTACTGAAAGAGATTTTAAAAATCTTTTGTTGGTAGAGCAAGAAAATGGTGATTGGGCGCAAACAATTGTACGACAATTTTTTTACAGTATTTATCAATATTTATTGTACGAAAAAATGCAAGCCAGCAACGATGAACAGCTGGTGGGTATTGCTGCAAAATCATTGAAAGAAGTGACTTACCATGTAAAATGGAGC
>JANPIF010000361.1:0-2549 GCA_031424845.1 Ferruginibacter sp. | reverse complement strand
ATCTTTTTTCATCTTTTATTGCGCAATAGATATAAGCGACTTGTTGTTTACTGAAACGATGTGCAAGTTTTATTATCCCTGCCTTGCAGGGGTGCCCGCAGGGCGGGGTGGTGTTTAAGACAACACATAGTATCAACTATACTTTAAAACCAACCTCCACCTTCAACTCTTCAACCACATTATAAATTATAGGACACATGGCATAATGTATTAATGTTCCAAAAAGCCTTCCTTTAAAATTGGGTTCATGTAAGTGCGGGAACGCCCTACATTCAGTAAACCGGTTTTCATAAACAGTACATTTTGAATCAGCCAAAAAATGACAGGGAATACTCCCCATTATCAATTTGCCCTGCATACTTTCTTCCAAGTATTTATTTTTAAATTCTTCAGGAGTAATTTGTAAGTGATTGGCTACTTTTATTTTTTCTTCAGGCGTTACATTTATCATTAAATGTCGGCAGCATGCACCACATGTTGTACAGTCAATTTTAGGAGTAATAATTTCATTAATTGCATGAACCTTTTTATCTAATTCATGGCTTTCTAATTTTTGCAGGTAGCTACGGAAAGCATCATTTTCATCAAGTTTTTCATCAGCTTGATTTGCAATAAAATTTCTATCACTAATAATGTCCATTAATTATGTTGTCTTTGCGTGCAAATATAACTTTACACACTTACCCTAATTAAAAAAGCGAAAGAATTTCTTCTTCCGCTTTTTCGATTGCATGCTTGAACAACTATTTTTTCACAAAAACGCCTTTATCTTTAAGATCCTGCACAACTTTTTTGCTGTTGTCACTTGCCAAACTTGTAGCAGATGATGGATCATAAGATTTTGTTTGAATAGAATAAATTAAATCACCACTTTTGATATCATACAAATTACTTTCTAAAAAATAATCTGTAGAAGTTGTATAATAACCAGGTTGGTATACTCTATCATAAACGGTAGAATAATATCTGCCAAATCTATTATAGAAAATACCTACAGGCTGCAAACGAGAAGTGCCGGGTTGGTAATTTTCTTCTTTGGTTTTATCTAACAATGCAGTTGTAATTACGGCATCATAACCACTTGATTTTAAATTGGCAGCTAGCTGGTCTTCTGATACTTTTTCAAAAGCTTTAGGCCCAAAATCTTCCATGGCCGACACTGCATTGTAACCTTCATCTTTCAGTCTGTTCACCAATTTTGTTTCTGCTTCTTGTCTAAGTGATCTTTCTTTTTGCTGAAAGATACCCAATACAAGAATTTTTTTGTAATCTTTTGCGGTTACTTTATCATCTTTATAAGAAGAAATAACCTGTGTGCTGTTGCAGGATATAATGGTAAATACTGCTAATGCACCAATAAACCATTTCATGTTTTTCATTTTTTTCCTTTTTTTTGTTTGTTTAAAATATAATATTCAAACTACGTTCCATTATTAGTTATAGTTGTTAAGGAATAGCTTTAAATAGAATTAATAAGAAACAATTATATATTTGCTAACATTTTTAGGAACTTTGTGGAAAATGTAACATGATTTTGAAAATGTGGTTTGATATATTCGCTGACAATAAACCGAACCCTTAATTCCCTGAAGAGGGACTTAGGTCCGTACCTATTGAATTTTTTTATAATTCAAACCATGGATCCGTAAATAAAATTAAAGCTATCTAATGCATAATTAAAGATGAAAAAAGAGCTGAAGATGAAATGTGCGACGCCACTAATAATGACTGAAGCTATTGTCTTTGCTGGGCTAAAAAAAGAATTTTAAATAATATAAACTTTTAAAAAAGTTAGAACACTGTGGCAGAAAAAATAGATGTAAAATACGACGAAGAAAATATTCGAAGTCTCGATTGGAAAGAACATATCCGCTTACGACCGGGCATGTACATAGGTAAATTAGGGGATGGTAGCAGTCCGGATGATGGCGTGTATGTATTGCTAAAAGAAGTAATTGATAATTGTATTGATGAACATGCAATGGGCTATGGCAAACATATAGATGTAACCATTGCAGATAAAACACTTACCGTTCGAGATTATGGGCGTGGTATTCCGCTTGGAAAAGTGGTTGATGTGGTAAGTAAAATGAATACCGGGGCAAAGTACGATAGCAAGGCTTTTCAAAAAAGCGTAGGCTTAAACGGTGTTGGTACAAAAGCTGTAAATGCACTCAGCGATTATTTTAGAGTAACTGCCTACAGAGAAGGCAGAGAAAAAACTGCTGAATTTGAAAGAGGTGTCTTAATTAAAGACAGTAAAGAAACTGCAAGCAAAGAAGATAATGGAACCTTTGTAGAATTTAAACCCGATGGAAGCATATTTAAGAACATTCATTTTGTACAGGAGTATTTAGATAACCAGTTTTGGAATTATTGTTTTTTAAATGCCGGGCTGGTTATGAACCTTAACGGCAAGCGCTATGTAAGTAAAAATGGTTTGTTGGATCTGCTGCAGCGTAAAACCAATGCAGATGAAATTCGTTATCCCATCATCCACTTAAAAGGAGAAGATATTGAAGTAGCCGTTACCCATGAAAACGCTTATG
>JANPIF010000360.1:0-3719 GCA_031424845.1 Ferruginibacter sp. | reverse complement strand
ATTAGAATAAAAATTATAATTTTTTTCAATGTATTTTTTTGTTTTAACAAAGGTGCATGGAATGGGCTAATTTCAACGTTAAAGCGTTCATAATTATATAACTCCGTTTTAATTCGACAACTCTTTAAAAATAATTTTTAAATTGTTTTGTTTTTCCAACCATTCCCCACATCTTTGCAAAGCAATGAAACAAACAATAAATAACAAAGGATGGTGGTGGTACAGTCAAAACACGATTGTGCTATAGCCCTATTTATATATTTTTAAATAACAGGCCCCGGCACATAGCCGGGGCTTTTTAATTTTAGTAATGAGCAAAATAAATATTACAACAACCTGCAAAAAAATTCCTGCAGATTTATATACACCGGTAGGCATTTACCTGCGTATGCGAGATAAATTTAGAGATACAATTTTACTGGAAAGTACCGACTCCCATGCTGGTGAAAACAGTAGATCTATTATTGGTATCAATGCTGTTGGCGGTATTGAGGTTATTGATTTCAGTAAAGCAGAATTTAAATATCCTGGTAAAAAACCTGAGCCATTAACGCTGAATAAAAATGAAAGTTTAACTGATGTACTTGGTAATTATTTAGACCAATTTGATGCTCAAAAACCATCACAAAAAATTGCATCAATTGCACAGGGTTTATTTGGATACACTACTTATGATGCAATTCAGTTTTTTGAAAATATTAAATTTACTGCAACTAATAATGAAGACTCTTCTATTGCATTAATGCGATATCGGGTTTATCAATATGTTATTATTATTGATCATTTTAAAGATGAAATTTTTCTTTGCGAAAATATATTTGCAGGTGTAGAAAGTAATATAGAAAGTATAGAAAATATTTTGAGAAGCAAAGATGTACCGCAGTTTCCTTTTAAAAAAGTTGGCGAAGAGTTAACCGATATGGAAGATGAAACTTATAGAGAAATGGTGCAAAAAGGAATAGCCGCATGTAAAAGAGGAGATGTATTTCAAATTGTTTTAAGCCGCACTTTTAATCAACAATTTATTGGAGATGAGTTTAATGTATATAGAGCTTTGCGCAGCATAAATCCTGGTCCATATCTTTTTTATTTTGATTATGGTGATTATCGTTTAATGGGTTCTTCTCCTGAGAGTCAGGTAATAATTAGTAATGGTAAAGCCACGGTTCATCCTATTGCAGGTACATTTAGGCGAACAGGTGATGATGAAGCGGATAAACAACTTGCCATAGATTTGGAAAACGATCCTAAAGAAAACGCAGAACATATTATGTTGGTAGATCTCGCCCGAAATGATCTAAGTAGGGTTTGCAATAATGTGACCGTTACCAAATATAAAAATATAAATTTCTACTCGCACGTAATTCATATGGTTAGCGAAGTGCAGGGAGAACTTTCAGAAGAAAAAAATCCTTTTAAAATTATGGTATCTGTTTTTCCGGCGGGCACATTAAGTGGCGCACCAAAGTTTAAAGCCATGCAATTAATTAACGGTATTGAAAATAATGAACGTAGTTTTTATGGTGGTACCATAGGTTATATAGGCTTCGATAAAAGTTGTAACCACGCCATCATGATTCGGACCTTTTTGTGTAAAAATAATATGCTTACTTATAGAGCCGGTGCAGGTGTTGTGGCAGCAAGCGTACCCAAAAAAGAATTGGAAGAAGTAGGACATAAATTGGGAGCGCTGAAACGGGCGATAATATTAGCGGAAGAATCAAACAATTAAAGCTTTGCTATGAAATCTTTGCGAAGCAAAATAAAATCATTTTTTCTTTTTAAAAACAATTAAATAACCGATTTTCCGCCTTATCGGCAAAAAAATAAATAATGAAAATACTAGTATTCGATAATTATGATTCGTTCACATACAACCTTGTTCATTTAGTAGAAAAAATTACTGATGAAAAACCGGACGTATTTAGAAACGATCAAATTACTTTAGAAGAAGTAGGTAAATATGATAAATTAATCCTATCCCCTGGGCCGGGTATACCGGAAGAAGCAGGGTTATTATTACCATTAATAAAAATGTATGCTGCCACAAAATCAATACTGGGTGTATGTTTAGGTCACCAGGCTATAGGACAGGCATTTGGCGCATCCCTTATAAATCTAGATACTGTTTATCATGGAATTGCTACAAAAATGATTCAGACGAAAAATAAATCTTTACTTTTTAAAGGATTGGGAAATGAGTTTGAAGCAGGTCGTTACCATAGTTGGATTATAGATGCAGCTACTTTGTCAAAAGATTTTGAGGTAACTGCTTACGATGACAATAAATATATCATGGCAATGCAGCATAAAAAATATGATTTGCAATCTGTACAGTTTCATCCTGAAAGTGTGCTTACGCCAGATGGTGAGAGGATGATGAGGAATTGGTTAGAAGCCTCCCCAAACCCCTCCCGAGGAGGGGCCTAGGCGAAGATATTAGCGAACAACGTACTTAATAATTTAACAACAAAATAAAAAATAGATCTCCGTTAAAATCTTCGAGATTTCCCTCCCCACGGGGGAGGATAGGAGGGGCTGGTCACTCATCATGAAAAAAATACTAAACTACCTTTTCGAATATCAAACACTATCTGCGCAGCAGGCAAAAGAAGTAATGGGAAACATTGGAAAAAATATTTACTCCGATGCAGAAATTGCTTCATTTATAACCGTGTATTTAATGCGCACTATCACTATTGAAGAATTGCGGGGCTTTAGAGATGCGTTAATGGAGATGGCATTACCTGTAAGCTTTGAAGTAGATGTAATAGATATTGTTGGCACTGGTGGAGATGGAAAAAATACCTTTAATATTTCTACATTAGCAAGTTTTATTGTTGCAGGTACAGGTAATAAAGTTGCTAAACATGGCAACTATGCTTCTACTTCTGTTACAGGTTCATCAAATGTGATGGAGCAATTGGGGTATAGTTTTAAAAAAGAAAACGATTCGTTGCGCAAAGAATTAGACACAGCAAATATTACTTTTCTTCATGCACCGGTTTTTCATCCAGCATTAAAAGCGGTAAGCCATATTCGCAAACAATTAGGTGTACGTACATTATTTAACATGATGGGACCGCTTGTAAACCCTGCCAATCCTACATTTAAAATGCTAGGTGTGTACAATGCAGAAATGGGAAGGCTATATAATTATTTACTGCAAAATGATACTGCAAAGTTTTCTATTGTAAACAGTCTAGATGGATATGATGAAATAAGTTTAACAACAGATACAAAAGTTATTACGCAGGATGGTGAAAAAATTTATACAGCTTATCAGTTAGGGAAAAGGATTGTTTCACCCGAAGATATTTATGGTGGCAACTCACCCGAAGATGCTGCTAAAATATTTTTGAAAATTTTAAAAGGAGAAGGAACATGGGCACAAAATGCTGTAGTGCTTGCTAATGCAGCCATGGCACTGCATACAACACAGAAATATGGTGGCTACGAAACCTGTATGAACATGGCAGTAGAAAGTTTAGAAAGTGGAAAAGCGTATGAATCATTAAAAAAAGTTATTGGGTAAATGAGTTTAAAAATTCGATTAAAAAAGTAATTCCATTTTTGATTTTAAAAATAAAAAAAATGGAATTTCATTGGGGTATCAGGGTGAGCTTGTCGAATCCGTTGATTAATATAAACCCCGCCTTCGACAGGCTCAGGCAGTCAGTAAAATAATTTAAAGAAAAGTAAAATGGTATGAACATTTT
>JANPIF010000359.1:0-20951 GCA_031424845.1 Ferruginibacter sp. | reverse complement strand
AACCAAATTACCGAAAGTGGCTTGCAGCAAATGCAGGGCAGCGGAGAAGATTATCCCGGCGACATGATGAGCGGGGATGCCGAAATTATTATGTAAAACAATCAACCATTATTACTTAAAAAATAAAATCAAAAAACCATGTTAGGAATGTTAGAAGGAATAGAAGAATACAATAACCAGGGTGCATTGTTAGGCATTGATGGCGCAGAGGGTGAAGAGCTCTTGGGTGCATTGCGCCGTATGAATCCCATTCAAAGACAGCGCACCATTAATAAATTTTCGAATACAGGCGCAGGCAGTCGTGGCTCGAGAGCAGAGATGGAAAAACATTTTGCAGAACTGCCAGCACATATTAAAGAAGCATTGGTAAGAGGTGAATTGCGTTTAGCAGATAACACGATTTATTCTATAAAACCGGTGACCTCTAAAACCATCAAATTGTTTGAAACACAGGATGACAAAGAGATTGGCTTGCGCAATGTATCCAACGCAAAGTTGCCCAAAAATCAGGCGTTGCTTGTAAGCGGTATTTATATTTTGGCAGGTACATCTGCCGATGCCACAAAAGACAAAGTGATCGCCACCAATTTTAAAGGGTTGGAAGATTTTCCGGCGATTGCAAATGGGGAGTTCAATTTAAAAGCCAACAAAAAACAAATTGTACCGGAGACAAGCAATGGTATTTTTAAAACGTTGAACAACCACAATATTCCAATGGGTTACTACAAACTAGCCAATCCAAGATTGATACAGGATGATGTGTTGATTGAAATGACGATTGAATTAGGAAGCGTGGATGGCATCCCTAACAACACGTACATATTTGCCGCTTTGCATGGCACTATTACAACACCATAGTTAAGAATTTGGTTTACGGGAGGGAGTAGATTATGGGTAATAATCTCTCCCTTTCCGAAACCATTATAAAAGAACGCCATGAAAAATATTGTAAAGAAACGCTTTGATATCAGCATCACAGAACCCGGTAAAATATTTTCAAAATCTTTTGAATTGGACAAGACCATTGCATTTGTAACAGGGATATTATTTACATCGGATAAAGATGATTTGATGTTCTACAGAGGGTCGCAAAAAGTAGAGATCAATAAGCAGGAAATTTTTCCGGAAAACTATGAGACCAAATTATTGATGACGGGAATAAATGTTGCGCCAAATGTGCGGTACTATGACATAGGAGATGCACCTGTGGGAAATGGTAGTGTAAAAGTAGAGTACGCAGACAATGCAGACGGGGGAACCACTTTTGAACCTTACCGCATTTCTATTTACCTAAGATGTGAATTAAACAACCATTAAGATGATACAGGATGTAATAGTACAAAAGCTGCACATCAGCAAAATGGGAGAGCAACATTATTTTCAGGTGAATGTGCCAAGACTTGCAGAAAAAATTGTAGGCGTTGAACTCGGTGCTTTTTTTCAATCACAAATATCAAGAGGGGAAAAGGAGCAATACAATTTTTTAAAAATTAAAAGAAATAAACTGTTAGGAGAGATCAAGATGCAAACTTCTAACCAGCCTAATTTTTTTTACGCAGCAGAATTGGTGCAGGAAGATAAAAATATTGGTGCAGATGATTTTCTTAAAAACACCAAGCGATTTGGACAAAGTAACAGAAGCCAACCGCAACACAACCCCTTGCCACCGGAACCATTCTGGAAAAGTGAACAGTATACGCATGGCGGAAGAAAGGAACTCGATGAAATATTAATTGATGAAGAGCGTACCATTTATGGCTGTTATAAAGATGTGATTGGTAAAAGAGATGAAATCAATTATAGCTACACCGTATTGCTTTATGTGTGGTACCAGATAAACGAATAAATGCAGTTGATATGACCATAGAATTAGCCATAGAATACATACCGAAAAGAATGGAAGAACTGGGTTGTGGCAATGAATACAATATCCGTTTCAGGCACTTTGTATTGCAGGCAAAAGAGCGAAAGAAAATACATGCCGATAACCAATTGTTTTTATTAATAGAAGCCAATGATGCCGTCAGTATTAAAAGTGATTTTGGTGTATATGACCTGGCTGCAATTAATATCAACGAACTGCAATACGAACACCAGGGCAATATCCGCATACGCAATTATGCAGGCGTAACCCAGCATGTTCGTTTTATACAAATCATTCCAAAAAAACAATTAGATGCCCGTAAACAATGAAAATTTTGACCAGCTCAAAATTGATAAACTAAAACATTTTCTGGAAGACATGGCAGGCAAAGGACAGGCACGTCCCTACGAGATTTTTGTAGATGCTTTAAAGGTTGTTCCAAAGACCGAAGACCCAAAAGATTTTGACAGTTATGAATATTACATGAATGAGGACACAGAAAAAATCCGCATCCTTATTTACAATTCAAACCTCTCACCCCGTAATGACCAGTACAGTTTTTTTGTACAAAAAAACAGGCAGGATAAAAATATGAATGGCTTGGGAGAAATAGATGCCATCATTCAGGAAAAATTATCTGCAAGGGACAAGGAATATGAAACGAACCGGCTGAAAGAAGAACTGGAAGAAACAAAAAAACAACTGGAAGAAGCCGAAGAATATTCCGAAAGTCTGGAGACACAATTACAGGATGCAAAGACAAACAAGTACAAATTCGGAAACATCAATGTAGCAGAGATTGCCGGTATCACTTTAGAAAGTATGATAAGGCGCAACCCGCAAATACTTGCAAAAATTCCTGGTGGGGAAGCCTTTGCAGGGATTATTGAACAGGACAATTTGGAAATAGCCAAAAGACAACTCAACCCTACTACGGAAGGCGAAGTTTCCTTTCAAAAGAAAGAAGATGCGCAGGCCGGATTAACCGAAAATCAGAAGAGGCATATTAGTTTTTTCACCATGCTGGAGCAACAATTTAATGAAGCACAGTTGGGCGACATGATGCAGATCATGTACAAGTTTGCAGACGAGCCTGCACAAATGAAAACCGTAAAAGAATTACTCAACATTAAAAACCCATAACCATGAAAAAGTACCATTATACCATGTCCATTGATGCGCAGGCAGAGAAAGATGCCGATGAAAAAATGCAGGCACTCATCATACTTGCTTCCAAGCTTTCTGCAAAAGAACTGACAGGGCTTGCACATGTTGTAAAAACAGATCCAACAAAAACAGCCCTTGCTAAAAAATACTTAGGCCTATAAAAACCAAAACACAATATCCAGTATCCTTTAGAAATCCGCCTAATTCCATTTCCATGAAACGCCCTTCCACCCGATCCAAGAATGACTTTACAGCCAAAGAAAAAATCCAATATGGGTTAGTAAGCATCTTGGTTTTGGGTGGAAGTTTTTATGCAGGCAGAAAATTAGTGAAGACCGCAAAATCAAACAGCGAAGAAAAGAAAACCTATGAAGAGGGCAGCAGTGCTACATATGCCAAGCAAATTAAAATGGCTTTTGACAATGACATGTGGTTTGGCTGGGGAACGGATGAACAGGCATTGCGCAAAACGTTTAGAGCAATTGCTAGCAAAGCAGAGTTTAAAAAAGTGATCCAGTCTTACCAAAATTTGTACAGCCGCAGCATGATGAAAGACATGCAAGAGGAGTTGACAAGCACAGAATACAATGAGATGCTCGCCATCATTGCCGGTAAACCGGAACGGTATGCTTCAGATTCGATGATGCAATTAAACAACAACCAATATGTTTCATGGGCAAGAAGATTAAAAGCTGCTTTTGACATCAGCTATGGCCCGTTTCCCGGTACGGATGAAGATGCCATTAAAGCCGTGTTTATGGAAATACCAACACAAGAAGATTTTTTAAAAACAGGGATAGCCTATCAACAGGAGTTCAACAGAAACTTAACCAAAGACCTGAAAGCGGAACTGGAGTTTTGGGAATACGGAACATTTATGCAAATAATTAATACAAAACCCAAAGGGTAAGTACATGAAAACAAAAAGCAAAACAACGAAAGCTGTCGCAACAAAAACCGTCTCGAAAAAAGCACAAAAGAAAAAGGTTTTGATAACAGCAGTTTCTGTAAGTGCCGCAGGCATACTCGGTTATTTTGGCTGGCAGTATTACAAAAAACAAAAAGATAAAAAAGTAGAAGATGCAACGGTTGTATTAAAACCAACTAAGCAAATTCCAAGCAATTATCCTGCACAGGATTCATCAGTTTGGACAAAACCAAGAACGGTAAAATCAAGAGCTGTAAAAACCGAAAATATAGATACAGCGATGGCAGCAAACTTTCCATTACGAAAAGGAAGCAAGGGCGACAATGTAAAAACATTGCAGGAAGCATTGATGGCAAAGCATGGAAAAAGTATCATGCCCAGATATGGTGCAGATGGGTTTTTTGGTGGCGAGATGGCAACAGCCCTCAAACAATTAAAACTGCCTGCAAGCATTGACCAGACAACTTTTAATGTGCTCACACAAGGTCGCACGGCGACTAAAACAAACGCTGCTCAAAAACTCTATGATGCCTGCATAAAAGCAGATTTTAAAGCAGCACAAGCCATTTTAAAAACCATTAAAAACAAAGAGGCATATACGGCGGTGAGTGAGCAGTTCAAAACGTTTCGGATAAACGGTGTACGACAAACACTGGTAAACGGTATGCTCAATTCCTTCCGCAAAGAAGACCAAAAACAAGCGATCCGTTTTGAATTTATCCGCATGGGTTTGCAATATGATGGCAGTAAATGGAGCTTGTCAGGCTTGGGTGGTTTGCCACTGATTACATCACAGGAAACCACCATCTGGCTCAATGCTTCCAATGGCGTTAAAGTACCTGCAAGAATGGTATTGGGAAATGAAGTAAGCAAAAAACTCGATTACACTTTATTTGAAAACAAAGGAAAATATTTTTTGGTAAGCACCAACGCAACAAATTATTTAAACAGATAACATCATTTTATGAAAAGACATATCAAATACATCATCGTACACAGCACGGCTACATTCGAGCCAAAAGTTTCACAGTTCTACGGATTGTTTCATTATGTGGTAGAACGCAACGGGGAAATAAAAAGGATTCACCATGACGTACAAATTATTAAAAATATAGAAACGGTCGACAGCGAATCCGTACACATAGCCTATGCAGGCGGGCGAAACAAAACAGGCAACTTGGGCGATACCCGCACACCTGTGCAGGAAGAAGCTTTATTCAACAAGCTCGTAGCACTTTCTGTAAAATATCCAAGTGCAAGAATAATGGGGCATGATGAATTTGAAGCTTCTGCCAACTGCCCTGGTTTTCCAGTAAAAGAATGGCTAAAAAATTACGAACCCGAAATAGCATTGGCTTAAAATAAAATACTCCTTATGTTAGAAATGATCCAGGCAACCCTAAACCAAAAAGGGTTCACCAGTTTTTCCCGTCCTTTTGAATTGAATATTGTTGGCATCCGTGCCGATAGTGTAACGCCTAACAGCTTTGATGATTCGCTTAATGTGTATTATAAAACGAGTAATGGCAAATGGCAGTTTCATCGCTTTGCTGCTACCACAGATCCGGGAACTTACTGGCTTAAAAATCCATTAAGTCCACAAGGCACAGCCATCCTTAAACATGGACAGTACATCGGTTCGCACCGCATCGGATTGCATCGTGGAAAGTACCTGGCACTGGTGCAGCAAAGACCGATTACAGTAATGCGTGATTATGACAGAAACGCCAGTCTTGATTTTATGAACGGCAGAGAACAGACCGGATTGTTTGGTATCAATATTCACCATGCCTCCGTAAATGGCACAACCAAAACAGTAGATAAGTATTCTGCAGGCTGTCAGGTTTTTGCCAATATCAAGGACTTCAATTTATTCATGCAGTTAGCTGAACGACACAAAGGATTGTATGGAAATAATTTTTCTTACACGCTCATAGATGAACGGGCATTGGTAAGAGAATCAAAAAAAAACTAGCGTTGAACTTAACGGGTTTTGCTGTGGCAGGTGGGTTGGCATTGGTTGCGTATGGGATTAGTAGGAGCCTCCCCTAGCACAAAGGCACAGCCTCCCCTAACCCCTCCCGAGGAGAATAGCCCCCTCTAGCTCCCCCGAAGGGGGAGAACTGTCGGAGCGGAAGAAAGGAGACACTTTAAATTTTTGACATTAAAAAACAATTATGAAAACATTTTTTCAGCAATTATTAAAGGATAAAAACGGGTCATACAGTTTACGGGAAGTAGCAATTGCATTGTTGCTGATCGCACTTTTTACAAGCTGGATTGCCAAACAATTTTTTCAGCAAGATTTACCGGAATTTATGTTTTATGCTTTTGCAAGTTTGATTGGCGCAGGCTGTTTCGGTTACTCATTAGAGAAAAAAACAACATCAGAAAACAACTAAAATAAAACCATCATGAACATCAAAATATTAATAACCCTAGTACTAGGCATAATAATCGGCATCAGTTTTACAAAACTTTTTACCAAAAACAATAAAGAGGATAATATATCACCAACCGTAAAAATTATAAAGCCATCCGTTCTCCAAAAAACAACCACAAAAGTTGAATGGTATTTTGAACAAAAAATTGATTCGCTTAATACAAATAACAAATTGCTAAATAAAAAACTAGGCGGCAGCAGAGCAGCATTGGAAGCAGCTAAAAACAAAAACCTTGTTTTACAAACACAGCTGTATGATTTGATTGATAACAAAAATGAATCATTGGATACTTCCATTGAATATAAACACGATGATGTTTTTGAGGATAAAATTATTGAACTGATAAATGAAAATAATTACAAAGACAGCCTTTATGAAAACATTGACAGCACCGTAACAGCACAGTTAAGAAACAAAGATTCTACCATTGTATTGATGGGAGATAAATATGATTCCCTGAAAATTTCTTTGGATGAAAGTATGCTGCAACAGCAATCATTATACGATCAGAATAAACAATTTAAAAAACAATTCCGGCGGCAAAAAATAAAAACCAAACTGTTATCCGCAGGGATACTAATCCTCTCAGGCATTGCGGCAAATTATTTAATACAACATTAATTATGAAAGAAAAAACCATCGTTTCCACGCTTACCCTTTTTAGTTCGCTGGCTTCTTACTGGTATGCAAAAGAAGCTCAAAAAGATGCAGTTCCATTTATGATGATCGGCGGTTTTTTAGGTGCTGTTGCAGGCGAAGTAATCTATGAGAAATTAAAATCAATTAAAAATGGCAAATAACCCTGATCCTACAAATGGCATTTACAACGAGGGTGCCTGCATCAAAATATCGTTTAATCAAAATTCATTGCTGGTAAACAAAAGCCAGATTAAAACGGTTGATACAATACGCACAGATGTGGTAAGACTTGATATTGGCGAAGGCGCACTCAAAAATATTTACATCCGTTTGTCAGAAGTAAATTACCCTCATCCCTTTGATACGGTGCAAGCATTAAGCATCTATATCAAAGAACTAATGATTGATAAAGGTTTTTCTACAGAGGCAAAGCAGGATGTGGAGATTGTTGAATTGCAACAGATCAAGGGGGTTTTACAGGCAATGAAAAATATTTTGCAGAGTGGTGGTGGCAGCGGTAGTGGTGGAACCTCAGTAAAAGTTCCATTAAGAGAAGACGAATCCGAACCCAAGACGATCTACAAAGGTTATGCATCTCCCAATGCAAGACCATCAGACGAACTATGGGCCATACAAAAGATATCCAGGATAGATAATGAGATCATTTATGAATGGGCAGATGGTGATGAAAATTATGACAACGTTTGGGACAACCGATATACCATATCCTATTTTCCATCTGGTTTTATTCAATAAGTTTTAGAAGATTTAATGCAGATGATAATGTCCTTCTTATGAAAAAATATAGTACTATTCCCGAAATTGTTTTAGGCAACATTCCAAATGAGCAGATCCCCGAATTGGAGGTTTCTTACAAGACAACAAGTAAGCAGTTTTTAGGAAGAGTAACAAGTTCTAAAGATTCAGCAGATTTTATAAGAAGGCTATTTAACGAAGGAGAAATTGAATTGCAGGAACAGTTTATTGTACTTTATCTCAATCAGGCAAATAAAATAATAGGCTATTACAAACATTCTAAAGGCTCTATTAACGCCACTGTTGCAGATATTAGAATTGTGCTGGGAACAGCTTTAAAATGTTTGGCAACAAGTATAGTGGTATCACACAACCATCCTTCCGGTAATTTGCATCCATCTGCTGCGGATAAAGTTTTAACTGAAAATTTAAAACAAAGTGCAGCCTTGATGAATATTAAATTACTGGATCATGTAATTATTACAAAGGACGGTCAGACTTCTTTTGCAGATGAAGGTTTATTGGGCATCAAATCGTATGATCAACACACTGCCTTTGTACAAAAAGTAACCGAAACTTTGGAACAAAAAACAAAGCACAATAAATTATCTCTGGAAAAACTGGCTCATACTTTTGGCATTACCGATAAAACGGAAGTAAAAGAATTAACGGAACTCGCTATTGTAAAAACAGCAAGAATATTGTCGCACAGTACAGGCAGTGTTAGAGAACGTTTTGACAAAATTGTTGAATTGTATCACGCACAGGTGAACCTTTCGCACCGTACATCACAAAGCATTTTATTGCAACAATATTCTACGCCTGCACCCATTGGATATTTAGCAGGTGTGTTTTGTGAGGTGGATCAACTAAAAGAAAAGGGCGGTTATGCTTTTGAGCCATCCGCAGGCAATGGACTGCTTACTATAGCAGGCGAGCCTGCACGGTTTTATGTAAATGAACTAGACAATTTTCGCAATCAGAATTTAAAAACACAGGGCTTTGCAAATGTGTGGAACAGGGATGCCACTCAAGCTTTCTTTGATGTACAGCGAAACTTTAATGCAGTTATTACCAACCCGCCTTTTGGCACCGCAGAAAAAAAAGTGATGTATGATACCTACAGTATAAAACCACTCGAACATGTAATGGCATTGCGGGCATTGGATTGCATGGCTCGTGATGGCAAAGCAGCTATCATTATTGGTGGGCATACCCGTTGGGATGACAAAGGAAGAATACAGGCAGGTAAGAACCGCATTTTTTTTAATTACCTCTACAGCCGTTATCATGTATGCGATGTTATCAATATCAATGGTGCAAAATTATATTCCCGTCAGGGAACTTCTTTTGATGTGCGGTTGATATTAATCAATGGCAGAAAATTGAAACCCGAAGGTGCTGCTCCACTCTTTAATCCTTTAAAAGATGTAGAAGTAAAAACCTTTGATGAATTGTTTAACAGGGTACTGGATGCAATGGAAACTTCCACCAATAATATGCTTATGAAACCTACCAACACTCTAGAAAAAGAAGCCAATGCATTAATGAACCTATTAAATCTTCGCTTCGAAAATTCCCCTCCCCGGGAGGGGTTAGGGGAGGCTCTTAATGCACCCTACCAACCTGCATCAGAAAGCTGCGTAGTATTAAATACTCAGGTGCCCGACAGCATGGCTTTTGAAACAAGAACAGCTATAAAAAGTATCAAAGAAGCGGTGGGCGGTGACATAGATAATTTTGTTAGGCATCGGTTGAAATATCCTAACAAAGCCGCATTGTGCAAAGTATTGTCTGCAGAACAAATTGATGCCATTGCAATGGCGATCTATAATATCGAAGCCAGAAATCAGGGAATGATTATTGGCGACCAAACCGGAATTGGTAAAGGCAGAATTGCCGCAGGTATGATTCGCTATGCAGTATTACAGGGCGTAAAGCCTGTATTCTTAACAGAGAAAGCCAATTTATTTTCTGATATCTACCGGGATCTTTCTGCTATCGGTTCCGGGCATTTAAAACCACTTATTATTAATAGCAAAGAATCTAAGAGCGATATAAAAGATGAGGACGGCGAAATCGTTTACCAAGCTCCACCGGTTACCGAACAAAACAGCATCATTAGCAGCCGCAGCATTCCGGCAAAATATGATTTTGTTGTGGCAACTTATTCGCAGTTTAATTCACCGGAAAAGAAACCCGAAAAACCTAATTTTTTAAAGGCAGTGGCCGATGATAATATTTTTATTTTGGATGAAGCCCATAATTCCAGCGGCTCTTCCAACACCGGAGAATTTTTGCAGCATGTGGTCAGCAAAACAAGGGGCATGGTTTTCCTGTCTGCTACGTTTGCAAAGCGACCGGATAATATGCCGATTTATGCCATGAAAACTTCTATTGCAGATTGTAACATGAGCAAAGATGATTTGGTGGAAGCCATTACCAGAGGCGGTGTAGCATTGCAGGAAGTATTGTCTTCACAGCTTGTAGCCGAAGGGCAAATGATACGCAGGGAAAGAAGTTTTGAAGGGATTGAAGTAAACTATTTATCACTTGATGCTAAGAGCGAAGAACATCGGGCTATTGCAGATAACATTACAGAAATTTTACGAGATATTATTAGCTTCCAATCTGCACATGTAGATAAGCAGGTGGAAGAATTGGACAAGATTGCAGCAGCCGAAGGGAAGGAAGTAGAAATGAGGGAAGGCACATCACAGGCGGGAGTGGACAGCCAGCCCTATTTTTCAAAAGTGTTCCAAGTTATTAATCAAATGCTGTTTTCTTTAAAGGCAGATGCAGTGGCAGAGCAAGCTATTAAAAGATTAAAAGAAGGTAAAAAACCGGTGATTGCTTTTGCTTCCACAATGGGAAGTTTTATTGAACAGATGGAAAATGAAAATGGTGGAATGGTGGGCGATGGTGATACGATCAACACCGATTTTACCGAAGTATTGCGCAGAGGATTGGATGGAATTTTACGCTATTCTGAAAAGGATATGGATGGCAATGCGATTCATAAAAAATTTGAGATAAGTGAACTACCGGTGGATGCACAAATGGAATACTACCGAATTTTTGAAAAGATAAAAATAGCTTCTACGGGTATTACGATTTCTCCGATTGATATTATCATCAAAAAAATAAAGGAAGCAGGTTACACGGTCGCAGAAGTTACCGGACGTAAATATGAAATACAACTGAATACCAAAACAGGAAAAGGCTTGGTTCTATCTCGAAAAAAATTAAATACCAACGATGCATTCCGGCAGTTTAATAATAATGAGGTAGATGTATTGATGATTAACCAATCAGGTAGTACAGGCGCATCTGCACATGCTGTACCTACAGCTAAAGTGACGGCAAGAGAAGTAAAGCAACGGGTAATGATCGTATTGCAGGCAGAACTTGATATCAATACGGAAGTACAAAAACGGGGTCGTATCAACCGTACCGGACAAATTTTAAAACCGATGTATGATTATGTTACTTCTGCCATACCTGCCGAAAAAAGGTTGATGATGATGTTGCAAAAGAAATTGAAATCGCTTGATGCCAACACCGCTTCTAATCAAAAGCAATCTAATAAAATATTAGATGTTCCTGATTTTTTAAATAAGTACGGTGATAAAATTGTAAGGGATTATCTCACTGAAAACAAAGATGTGAATGAATTGCTGGATGATCCGTTACACCTGAAAGCTGCCAAGGCAGACAGCGGCGGACAAGAAACGCAAACGCTCGAAGATGCAGCGCACAAAGTATCCGGAAGGGTGGCTGTATTGTCCACCAAAATGCAGCAGGATTTTTATGTGGAAATTGCGGAACGCTACAGCGATTATGTGGATTATTTAAAACAGGTAGGCGAATATGATCTGGAAGTGGAAGCCATGAACCTGGAAACAGAAACGATTAGTAACCGCATCATTAAAATGGGCAAGGGAAGTGACAGTTCTTTTGGTGATGACAGTGTGATGGAAACGGTCAGAGCTAATGTGCTGAAGAAACCTTTCACCAAAACAGAACTGGAAAATTTATTGCAGGAATCTTTAAAAGGAAAAGATTCAAAGTCATTGCAAAGAGAATTATCCGAAGCTTATTTAAGCGATGTGGAGAGCCGGTTGCAGACGGAAGCCGCCGAAATAAATGTGAAATATGAGTTGCTGATAAAAAATATATCGCAGGAAAAACGTCTGCAAAAAATATTGGAAAAACAGGGACAGGTTGCATGGCTGGCTGCAGTTGCAGAAAGAGAAAACGAGCTGAATACAGCAAGACAATTACAGTTACAAAACACCGAAAAAATATTTAATAACCGTAAACAATATGTTGAACGAATTCTTCATTTCTTTTTTGTTGGCAGAAATTTAAAGTATCCTGTTGAGAGTTATAACAATGGCAATGAATTAATACCCGCCGTGTTTTTAGGTTTTGTAATTGACCACAAAAAGAAAAATCCCTATACACCCTCCGCCATGAAACTGCGCTTTGCCATTGCAAGCAGCAGCAAGTATTTAGCCATACCAGCTTCTTACTCGGAAGATATCATGGCAATTATTGGTGCAAGCAATGATACCCAACAACCAAGCCTACATGTATTGTACAATGAATGGGAAAAATATACCAAGGAAAACAATGTGGACAGAAGAATACGCCACATCATCACCGGCAATCTTTTGCAGGCATTTAGTGATTTTAAAGGAAAGCTGGTAAGCTATACTACCAATATAGGTGAAACAAAAAAAGGAATATTAATGCCCGAAAACTGGAATCCCTTTGAACAAATACAAGACAGGGTGGTAGTACCAATTATTAAAGCTGCCACGCTGATAAAGTCGCTTGTGCAAAATGCAGGCATCACCACAAACAATGGTATCTCCTTTTTTAAGACAGGAGATTATTTTAAAATTATTGTGGCAGCTTCCCGGGCAAAGGGTGGTGATATTTATTTGGACAAAGAAATTTTACAACTTGTAGAGAAAAATAATTTTGAAAAGTTATCTGATAAGATGGTGGCGCTCCTGCCTGAAAAAAACATCAGCAAACTTATTGAATTATTGCAGGTAAACCATTCCTGCAGCCTTACCATTAGTACTTCACAGTTTAATCAGATAAAGGATGCCAAGCAACATTTTACAAACCGCAAACCTATTTTGTTACCGGATACCAAAGAGGAAAAAAACAACAATGTTCTTTATCTCGAATTAGAAGCGGAAGCATTGAATCTTGAACTCGAATTATTAGCAGCATAACCCGAATCCTGAATTAGAATAAAACAAATACCATGATAACAACCAATAATTATTTTGATAAAATAGCTTCCATCAATTTTAATGAATTACCGGATGCGTTAAAAAAAGGGAATGAGTTTGTAAAAAAAGCTACCGACATTGGTAAAGACTGGAATACATACCAGGGCAGTGATGCCATTAAGAAAACCATCGATCTGTATATTTTAAAACTTAATGAATTTTTAGGTTCAGCTGGTAAACGAAAATCATCTTCTGCAAAAACAAAAAGTGGTTCTAACAAGTTACCAAAGCAGCAAACTCCTGTGAAAAAGTCAATGCAGTCGACTACAAAGAAATCAATAACAATTACGGACGAGCCAATGATGGTAGAACGCATCCCTGAAGAAATACGTTTCATAAAACGCTTCATCAACCTTGATGGTAAAACAAAATTGAAAGAAGATATTTTAAGATTTATTAATGCTCTCCAAAAAGCAATTGTTGAAAAGAAAATCAGAAAAACATCTTCGTATGCCGATCAGATTAAATTTATACAGAGCAACTTAATTGAAACTTTTAATACCATGAAAGCGAAAATTAAAATTGAACTGAAACCCGAAACCTTTGAAGCCTTGAAGAAATTTGCAGGAGAAGAAAAAGTATTGGCATCCATCGGTTTTATCAAACGATACATCGGCTTGAATGAAAGGCCGGGCATGAAACAAAAAGCAACATTATTATTGGATCAGATAAACAACGCTTATACAAAAGGAAAGATAACAGACAATGATCCCTACATTGTTGAGATACATGAATTGAAGAAAAACCTGAAACATTTTATTACAACCGCATCGCAAAAAACATTAGCCATAGAACAGGCAACTTTAAATGGATTGGAAGGCGTGTTGGGATGTGCCTGCAACAACCTCAATGGTTTTGAAAACAAACCTTCGATAATGAACAGCATGGACTTTGCTACCATGGAATTTGATACACTTGGTTTTCAGGGAAAATGGCTAGACCTGATTGGCGATCCATCCCGCAATTTTACTGCAATGGTTTTTGGTAAACCTAAAATGGGTAAGTCTTATCTCTGCATAGATTTTGCCGGTTACCTTGCCCGCAATCATGGCAATGTTTTATATGTTGCCCGTGAGGAGGGTTTAGACTACACCTTGCAGATGAAATTGAATGATAAAAATGTAAAACATCCGAACCTATTTGTTGCCTCTGTCCTTCCTGAAAACTTATCTTCTTATGACTTTATATTTTTAGACAGCGTAAATAAATTAGGGTTATTGCCGCAAGATTTGAATCGCTTGAAAGCACTTAATCCTAGCAAGTCTTTTATATTTATTTTTCAGGCTACTAAAGCTGGTGCCTTCCGTGGGGATAATACTTTTCAGCATGATGTTGATATTGTTATTGAAGTCCCTGAGAGAGGTAAGGCGGTGCAGATGGGGAGGTTTAATCAGGGTGGGGAGATGGAGGTGTTTGGCTGAGTAAGTACGCCGCTGGTTAGAACCAAGCGGCGGCGAAGATTTTAGCGAGGACCAACTGGTGGAGGGAAATCCTCGGCTCGCACGGGTGGTGGCGGTGGGCATTCACGTAAGTGAAGCTCACCACCCGAGTTAGATTTTAAGGGTAGTCAAATCCAAAAATAATTTTTTTACTTTTTTGTGTTTTATCAAAAGTAATTCGTAAAAAATAACTTGGCATACTATACCTTTTCAAAAAATTTGATTGAGTATCTTGAATTGTATAGGTTATTATTTTTTCCATAGACTCTGTGGTTTCTGTAAAACCACTCCCTTTGATTCGTTTTACATCTTCAATAGACTGCTCTAATGATAAGCCACTTTCAGTAACAAAATCTTTTACTTTAGCATCAACAACACTTGTTTTACTAATTTCTTTTACATCAATAAATCTACCTATTTCGAAACAACTAAATGCATTTTTTGTATTGCCCTCATACTGATAAGCTAATAGATATTCAGTATTATCCACGTTGCTAAACACTACTACTGGACTGCTACGCAATCTTTCGATTAATTTAAAATTACTATTAGCTGTAAAATAGTTTTCAATAGATTTATAATTCTCTAAAATAAATTTACTATTTATTGTTGTGTCGGGCATCAAGATATTAGTAACTTCAAATGGCGTATTTACTGGTTCATTTTTGGCTACCTTTCCATTTCCACAACTTACTAATACTAACAAACATAAAAAATATTGATACATATAATTACTCATTTACATTAGGTATTCGATTTCCACTTCTTCCGTTATTATTTGGATTTCCTGTTATACTTATTACTGTTGGTACGCTTGTCTTATACTTCAATACCAAATTAACATTTTTCCGTAGTTCAATCAATGTAGAAGCCCCGCCTGAGATACCAATACAACCTAAAGTACCTTCTTTATTCCCATCTGGATGCATTCTTAGTAAAGTTCTTCCTGTGCTAAACGTTGGATTTAAATTATAACTAAACCCTACACCATCATTTGTCATTCCTGCATTATACCAACCGTCGGGTCCTCTGTTTTGATAACTGTCTAAAGTGTAATTACCATTTTCAGGGGCTCCATTTCCGAAGCCTCCTGCTACAGCTGCAAAGCTTCCATCCATTACCCTTGAAGCTCCACTTTTAAAAGTTGCTCTCACTGTGACTGTAACATCACCTAGTTTATCGTTTCCTTCCCTCATCGAACCTTCTACAGAAATGCTCGCACTTGAAAACTCATCATATACCATTTTTTTGTTAGTACCATATTTCTCTAATACTAAATTATTAACTACAACACCTCCTACCTTAACATTATTCCAATCGTTTATCCTCTCGTAAGAAGTTCCTCGATAAATTTGTCCTCCGCTTAAAACTCCTTTATCTTGATAATTGTTCGCTGTAACTTTATCATTCCAACGTATCCCTCCGTTTTTATCTTCTACCCAATCTTGTCCATCAGGGTCTATATATCTAATAGGATTGTTTGCCATTGCACAATATGGCGATAATGAAAAGTTATGTCCTATATCTGCCTTCACGTCGACAGTTTGCCATCTTCCTATTTGCGGGTCTTGCATCCTTGCGCCAAAATCGTATAACTCTAAACCACTGCCGTCACTAAATTCTTTTGCTTGTAATTCTTTCCCATTGTATTGGTATTTATTTTCTATCCCGCCTGCCGCTTTAGAAGATATCCCTGCCATAGTCAGCCCGAACGGATAATAATGCGTTTCCTCTAATATAGCACCTGCTGTATGTTCTATGCGTAAATCATCAAAGTAAACATTGCCTTGGCTCTCGTTACTTATATACACATAAAGATACCCGTTTTTATTTACCACTACATCGTTACCATTGTTAATCTGCATTAGCTGCTTTTGCATAGTTCCTGTAATTTCTGGAACAGCCACCGCTCCATAGTTTCCCTGCACTAAATTAAATTTTTCTTCATCTAAAACAATATAATTAAGGTAGGCTTTTGGAACACCTAACGCAGGAGTTGGTTGTGAGGGTAGAAAAACATTGATGGGTGTGTTTAAAGCACCGGTGGTATTTAATAGTGCAGCACTTGTTTTGCCTATTCCACCTATACTTGTACTAAGTGAGTTTATTAATTCTGTAATTATATTAGGTATGCCTGATAAGAGTGCTGAGTTTGTAGAACCAGGTTGGTACCATCCAAATACTTTTGCATTAAACTTATCACCTGCCATTACTTTTAATAATATGCCGGGCCCTATTCGTTTATCTACTGTGTTGCTGCTAAATAACTGACTTACTTGTTTGCCAGTTATGGTGGCTTCAAAACCACCTGGCATATTAGCTCTCGTATCTGGAATCTTTGTAAACAACAGCGATTCAAAAGCGTTATCTGCAGTTTCCATTCCTGCCTGATAAATCGCTGCCGGTTTTATCTCCTCTGTTAATACTGCTCTTACATTACCTAAATGATCTTTGAGCATATAATCAAAAGCAAAGGATGCAGGGATTGCACCCTGAATAGGTTTAAAGCGTATCCTCCCTTCTTCGTGTCCGGCAAATTGGAGTACATCTGCATAGTCTGGGTTATTTAGATCTACAGGTGAAGTTGTTTTGCTTTCATATACAAAACCTCCAAGGTATTTTGTTGTATTTGTAATTGTTGTACCTGCTACGCTATTATCTATCTTTTGTTTTTGCAGTTTATTCCCACCTGCATCATAGGTATAAGTGATGTTTCCCTTTGATGTAACAATAATATTATTAGGGAGGTTAAGATAGTTATATGAAAGATTACTGATAGCCTTGTTACCATCAACATTCATATTTCCATTTAAATCATAATCGTAATCATCATTTGTATTAGTACCGTCTTTAAAATCTCCGAGTTTTCCGTTATCAGATACAGCAGCAATATTATCGGTAACCTTTCTTAATCTGTTACTAATATTGTTGGCTTTATATTCATAAATTAAATTATCAATCAGCGGGCTTGCATTTATCTTAAGCCCCCACTGGTGCATTTGCAATATGTTACCATTGGCATCATAAGCAAGGTTAGGATTAATACCATTACCCATTTGTATGCTAAAATCTACTTGTGCAGATTTGTCAAAAACACTACCCGTATATTGGTTAAAATCTGCCGCTAATAATCGATTGGCATTATCGTATGTAAAATCATATTTGCGTTTTTCTCCGTCACCTTTGCTCTTCCATACCATTCCTTCTATGTTACCATTATACTGGGGATTAGTGTACGTTTGGCTACCTATAATATTATTGTTGGTTTTATCATAACCAAGATCAAAACCAAAATAATTGGATGTAGCGGTAAGGGCATCTTTTGCAAAATCCCGATTCATGCCCAACAACCACCCACGGATATTATAATCGTAGGTAAGGTTTTCCAAACCTGCATTGCTGTTATATGCAGGTGCAAGTTTTTTGGTTTTTAATTGTCCGAGTTTATCATATTGGTTTCTGACAATTTCCTGTTCAGGTTTGGTTACAGTAACTCCGTTAATAGTGCTGTTGATGGCTTTCTTTGTGGCAAGCAACCTGTCAAGATCATCGTATTCCATTTTGCTGATAACAATATGTTCCTGTGGATTGGCCGCACTGTTTACCTGTTGTCTTTGTACCATTACCAATGGTTGTCCTGCCCATGTGTATTGTGTGGTACTGATATCTGTACCACCTGTTATATTAATACTTTGTGTTTGTATTGCCCTGCCTTTTTCATCATAAAAAATGACAGCATTTAGGTATTGATTTGTGGTGCCCAATACCTTTGTTTGCGACCAGGTAACCATTCCTTTTGTAGCACTGCTTTGTACGGGCATTTGCGGGTAAGGCCAGTTGTTATTATTGGTTGCTGTAAAATAGCTATTATAACCGCTGTTGTAAACAGCAGATAACCCTGCGGGTAAACCTGTATAATCATCGTAATGTGTCAAGCTTAACGGTTCATAATTAGCGGTTGTAGTTGGGTAATTGCTGCTGTTATAGGTGTTTGTTAAATGGGTTGCAAAAGCAGTTGCATCTGTCCACATACCAGTTTCTGTAGGTCTGTTGAGTGCATCATATTTTGTAACCAACCAATAGTTGAGAGGCCGCAAGTTCGCATCCTGTGTCATTATTAAACGATCCCGTGCATCATATACCATATATACTTCACCTGCACCCGGTACTTTTTTTATAATCATTCTCTGCCGTTGGTCGTATTCATATCTAAAGCATTGTTCGGCTAAAATAATTGGATCATTCAATGCCCAACTGGATGATATTAATTCAACACCTCTAGGTTGTATTACACAACGCAACTGATTTAGGTCATCATAAATATAATAAGTACAAAGCCATCCCACATTATTGGCACCTGCACCATTATCATCTGCGGCGGTTAACTGTACTTTTTTTAAAATTACTTTTCCTTCCTTGTCTTTAAATTCTATTACCTGTTTTTTGTGTTCATCAATCGTGATGTTTTTATACAATTCTCCTGCAGGGTAAGAGCCACCTGAGTTTGTGGAGACCTGATAAGTACCAAAATTTCCTATAACTGGATCGTTATTTACGTTCCATATTTTTACATCATCTAAAGCGGTATTGATAAAATATTTCATCTGCACATTTCTTTGCAACGCAGCTGTATTATTTTCGCTTCCTGCCCAACTGCTGCCGGGTGCATAGCTGTCTGTTGGTCGGTTTAATGGAGAAGGCTCAAAATTTGTTTTACTGTAGAAATTTGTTTCTCCGGGGTATTGTATGGAACTAAATGCAGCCTGTTGTACCAATGCATTTGTTTTATATAATCCGTTGCTAATAGATGTATTTCCACCTGCGTTGTTTGCAGCAAATGGTAAATATTTAAACTGCTCTCTACCAAATTCATCATACACTGTTGGGGCCACCATATCTGCAAATTCATTATTGATTGTTTGCAGGCTGCCTTGTTTTACTACTGTTTGTATGGGTCTGCCTAAGCCATCAAGATATTGTGTGGTTTGTTTTACATCTTTTACAGGTCTCAAAATAAGCGCATTACCATCTTGCTCAGGAGCTGTGGCATCCCAAGTACGTACAAAGTTTATCTGAGCATATAAGCTTTCACTAATGAGAAGGATAGATAATAAAATCAGTAAATGATTTGCTACCTGTTTAATGTTTTTTTGTATCATACTATCGTTTTTATACCACAGTTGTAATATTGTAATAATTGTTTTAAGGTATTTGCAAAGTGCGCTGCACTGCCATTCCACTTATCCTAGTATGTGGGCGTAGTACACTATAAAGTGTGCCACTACCATTTGCAAAAAATTTGTGACCCGGAGCATTGGCATCTATATCAAACACTTCATTCTGCGTAGCATTGGTAAGCCATTTAAACAACGCATGTTGTTGAGTACCGGATGTTTTGCGGGTGTATAATCCATCTGTTATTAATATATGGTTACCTAATTTGCTTCTGTACCAATTTTTTAATTGGTTTTTTTGTGGCATAGTAAAGCCATCTTCATAAGCAGGTACGGCTATTATTTTAAGGGTATTAATACGAGCGGCAGCTAGTGTATCTAAAGAATAAAGTATAGAATCTGCGGCAGCAGTTTGCACAAGAGGTAAGGTAACTACTAAAATTTTTTTACCATGAAAAGCAGACAGTGATTGATTACCGCCCTCTATTTTTGCAACTGTAAAATTGTGTATGCCGGAGGCAAAAAGAATCTGCGCTGAGAAAAGAAGGCTTACTAATATTTTCATTTTAAAAAATTAATTTGTTTAATAATTATCCCACTCTATGGTAACCTTGCTACAAGTGGGTACCTGTACTTTGCCAAAATAGGCGGAACTACCTGATTGAGTAAAGCAATTAGTACCTGCACTAAAAATGTAAAGACTTTGAGGACCAGGCCGTGCAATATTTAATGAATAAGACCCCGCAGGCAAGCAACCTAGTATACCGGTACCGTTTGGTGGAACATTAAAAGAATATACCTGCCCTGTAACCCTGTGAGTATAAGTAGCAATAAAACCACTGCTACCCGTCATGTTCTGATAAGTTACAGTAGCTGATGAACTGGCAGGACAAGCTGTTGGATTAGCGACTGGTATAACTCTAATAGCACCATTGGTAGAGCTACAAACATTCATGTCCATTTGCTCTTGTAGTTGGTTACCTGTAAAGCCACATACGGTTTGCTCACAAGTAGGAGGCGTACTTGTATTTTGCCAGTTTGGTGGGCTATTAGGTTGACATGGTGAACTGCAATCTTCAACCTGACCTGCATAATTATAACATATTTTTTTAAGAATGTTATTGTCTTGGTCTCGGATGTGTGACAGGCGATTGAAGTTATCGTATTCGTAATATTTGGTGATGCCATTAGGGTCAGTTTCCGAAGTAATGCCGATTAATGGCTCATA
>JANPIF010000358.1:0-7867 GCA_031424845.1 Ferruginibacter sp. | reverse complement strand
AGCAAACTATCATGCTGGGTTTTAGCGACGGTACGAAAGATGGGGGTTATTTAATGGCCAATTGGAGTATTTATAAAGCAAAGGAAGCGCTTACTGCCATATCAAAACAATATGAAATTGATGTGGTATTTTTTGATGGTAGGGGTGGCCCGCCTGCACGTGGTGGCGGTAAAACAAACCAGTTTTATGCTAGTATGGGTAAAAATATTTCCAACAAAGAAATACAGTTAACAATACAGGGCCAAACGGTAAGTTCAAATTTTGGTAACATTGTTTCTGCAAAATATAATATGGAGCAACTTATACATGCAGGCATAAGTAATGGTGTACTTACCGATAATGAAATTACGCTACAACCCAATGAAGAAGACCTATTACAGCAACTATCTACAGCAAGTTACGATTCATATATTGCCTTAAAAGAACACCCTTATTTTACTGATTATCTGGCAAATGCAAGTCCACTCAGGTTTTATGCAGAAACAAATATTGGTAGTCGTCCTGCTAAACGTGGGGGTTCAAACAGGCTTGAATTAAAAGATTTACGGGCTATACCATTTGTGGGTGCATGGAGCCAGATAAAGCAAAATGTAAGTGGATATTATGGTGTAGGTACAGCATTGGAAAAATTGGAAAAAGAAGGGAAGTGGGCTGGATTAAAAGAACTTTACCATCATTCACTTTTCTTTAAAACCTTGTTAGACAATTGTGAAATGGCCATGGCGAAATGCTTTTTCCCCTTAACAGCGTTTTTACAAAATCACGAAGTGTATGGAGAAATTTGGAATATGCTTCAAAATGAATTTGAACTCACAAAAAAATATATTAGCAGATTATCAGGTAAAACAATGCTCATGGAAAATTTTCCGGTAGATCAATTATCTATTCAAATGCGGGAAAGAATTGTACTGCCATTGGTAACAATACAGCAATATGCGCTTACCAAAGTTCGTCTTATGGAAGAGAATAACGAAACCAATCCATTAAAAGACACCTACGAGAAACTGGTAATGCGGTGCAGTTTTGGGATAATAAATGCAGGGAGAAATTCGGTGTAAAATTTTGTCAATCCTAATTAAAAAGTATTTATTGTTTGGTTGCTGAGTCTATCGTGGATTATACCCGATCTAAAACCTTCGTCATGTTCCTGACTGTTTATTATCATTCTATAGGAATGTAGGCAAATCTATTATTGCATAATTAATTTGTAGGTGAGTGATATCATCATCTCATCATAAAAGTTATGCCATGCTTAAGTATCTCCTTCCAATACTATTATTTGTTCATGGACTCATACATGCAATGGGATTTGCAAAATCATTTGATTATGGAAATATTACTCAACTCTCAAGAGAGGTTTCCAAAACAACCGGATTATTCTGGCTACTGTGTACCATACTTTTTATAGCAGCAGGCATCATGTGTTTGTTAATAAAAGACAGCTGGATATACCTTGCATTTACTGCTGTCATAATCTCTCAGGTGCTGATCATATTATTTTGGCAAGATGCAAAATTTGGAACCATTCTAAATATTATTATTCTTGTTTTTACAATTCTATCTTGGGCAAGTTTTCATTTTAAAATGAAGTTTAAAAATGATGTTGATCAACATATGACTCAAACCATTTTTTCAGACGAAGACTTATTAAAAGAGTCAGATATTGCCTCACTTCCCCTGCCTGTTCAAAAATATATCAGATATACCGGTGCTATTGGAAAGCCTAAATTGAAAAACATGAAAATAGTTTTTGATGGGGAAATGAGAGATAAAGGAAAAGGCTTTTTTAAATTCACTTCTGTACAATACAATTTTTTTGAAAGTCCTGCACGATTGTTTTTTATGAAGGCTCAAATGTATGGCACTACTGTATGTGCTTATCACTGTTACCAAAATGCTACAGCTACTATGCAGGTAAAATTGCTTGGTTTATTTAATGTTGTAAATGTAAAGGGTATTGAAATGAACAAAGCTGAAACAGTAACATTGTTTAATGATATGTGTTTGCTAGCGCCTGCATCGCTTATTGATAAAAGAATTGAATGGAAACCAATTAATAATTTATCTACTTCTGCAGTATTTACAAATGGGGAAAATAAAATATCGGCCACACTATATTTCAATGAAAAAGCTGAACTCATCAATTTTATTTCGGATGATAGATATGCAGTAAGCGAAATGAAAAAATATCGTTTCTCCACTCCTGTAAAAAATTATATAACAATAGATGGACATACTATTATGCAATATGGCGAAGCTGTGTGGCACTACCCGGAAGGTGAATTCGTTTATGGAAAATTTAATCTAAACAGTATAAAGTACAATGTGAGTGAGCAACCTGTAATTTAAATTTTCAATGGGTTTAATGCTTTATTAACCGATACTACAGGTAAATCAGAATGAAGTAATCAAATCTTTGCAAAACCTTGACCTACACTATAAAATTTATGGCTTTTCTCTTTGCTACACTTATTCTTTTATGGTGGAATCCTATTAATTTCCTACCAGGATAATTGTTAAAAAAAAAGGAATTTATATGCTAGATGAGTGCTGTCAGTTTTATTGGTGACAGCGGTCATTTTTTTGTGTAAAGTATATGAATAGTTTTGTTGTATTAAACCAAGGCTATGCACACACTTTTAAATTCGGAAGTAAGTCATGAAATAGATGCTTCGCATTCTATGCCTTGTGTATCTATCATGCTTCCTTTTGAACCAAAAATGACTT
The DNA here is from genome assembly GCA_031424845.1 of Ferruginibacter sp. Classification (GTDB taxonomy): domain Bacteria; phylum Bacteroidota; class Bacteroidia; order Chitinophagales; family Chitinophagaceae; genus Ferruginibacter. Next base: position 5,140 of record JANPIF010000358.1, on the reverse strand, counting down.
CAAAATCTGCTATCACATTATTGCTTAATAAAGCCGCAGACAAAGTAGAAAGGATGTTAATAGAAAACTATTCTCCCGAATTTGGGAAAATAGTGATGAACAAACTAAGAATAATTTACAACGACTTAAATTTTGGCAGTCATAAAAAAAGCATTGCTATTTATGTGTCGCCAATATTGGAAAAAGTATTTTATTTGAATTTTTCATTAAAAGTAAATGTTTCTGTTGGCGATGATTTTACTATTAGGGATATTGTTCTCAGTAAAGAACAAAACACTGATTATATTATAATGTTATTGGGGGATGATGTTTGTAACGTTTATAGCGGCAATGATAGTTTTTTTAAAAGATTTATTCACGATAATTGGAATTTTGTTAATCCTAATCCATCATTCAAATCCCCCACTTTCCTGCATCATATTGATATTGCGTTAAAGAGAATACTGCGTTCTTATCCTGTACCCTTGTTTGTAGTAGGAACAAAAAAAATACTGACCAATTTTAAAAATATCACGGTTAATAATTTATCTGTTAATCAATTTATATCAGGAGATTATGAAGCATTTTCAAATGAGAAGTTGCAGCATATTTTAAAACCTTTTGTAAAAAACTGGGTGATAGTAAAAAAACAATTCTTGCTCAATAAAATGAGGATAGCTGCACAAACAAACGATTTAATTTTTGGTATTGGCAATGTGTGGGCTCAAGCAATGCAGCGTAATGGCCAACTTTTATTGGTTCAAGAAAATTACATGTATGTATCGGAGCAAGGTAACAGCGAAGACATCATAAATAACATAACCCAACCTTATAATAAATTTTCTTACACAAAAGATCTTGTTGAAGATGCCATTGAAAAAGTGCTGGAAAATGGCGGCGATGTTGAATTCGTTGACGGCGAATTTCTAAAAGATCTTGGCCCAATAGCGCTTATCAAATAATGATTTTCAACTAATAAAAATTAAAACAATGAAAACAATCATCGTAGCAACAGATTTTTCTTCCAGTGCTCTTAATGCTTCCATGTATGCAGTAAGAATGGCAGAATTAATAGATGCAGATATCTTACTTTTTAATGTATTTGAAGTGATACCTCATTATAACGAAATAGTGATCGATATGAATGTTGATGATTTAAAAAAGGTAGCTGTTAGAGATATGGAACTTTTTAAAGAAGAAGTAATAAAACTATCCAATACCAAAATCAATATAACTACAGACGTGAGTTTAGGTATTTTTATAGATGAAGTAAATGAGATTTGTAAAAGCATACAACCCTATATGATAGTAATGGGTAGCCAAGGTAAAACCGCCACAGAGCGGATTATATTTGGAGGACATACCGGGAACTTATTAAAAAATTGTGAGTGGCCTCTTGTAACTGTACCTCTCACTGCTAACTTTTCTGCAATCCAAAATATTGGAATTGCATATGATTTTGAAAAAGAAATTGATGAAGCTTTAATTGATGAAATTAAATTATTGGCAGACGATTTTAATGCAAACATTCATATTTTAAATGCAGCAAAAGAGGATGAGTTCGATGGAAATTTTATCATCCTTTCCAGAACACTTGAAAAAATGCTTTCCCCCAATTCGGTTAATTATCATTTTGTAGAAGGCGAGCATGTTAATGAAAGTATTATGGATTATGCAGCAAAAAATAATATTGATTTATTGATAGTAATGCCTAAGCACAAAAGCTTATGGGAAAAGTTTTTGGGCAGAAGTCACGCAAAGCAAATGGTATTGCATAGCCATGTACCGGTTTTAGCATTGCATTGATAATCACACAAATAATGTTTTATGGTTTCTTATATAAAAAAATTTAGCGAGATACATTTAGGGGATGTACTAGTAGTAGGTGGTAAGAATGCATCATTGGGAGAAATGTTTTCAAAACTTTCTGCAAAGGGCATTGGGGTGCCTGATGGTTTTGCCACCACTACTTTCGCTTTTGAAGAATTTTTAACGTATAATAACTTGCATGCACCCTTATATGATTTAATGCAGCAATTAGACAAATTGAATTTTAGTAACTTAAAGGAAGTAGGTATAGATGCAAGAGCATTATTTTTAAATTCTTCGATGCCCATAAACTTACAATCGGCAATTGTACAGTCATACAAAGAATTATGCGGAAATACAAATTTAGAAGTTGCTGTTCGTAGTAGTGCTACTGCCGAAGATTTGCCACAGGCAAGCTTTGCAGGTCAGCACGAAAGTTTTTTGAATGTCCACGGAGAAGAAGCATTGTTAATTGCAGTAGTAAAATGTTTTGCATCCTTATATACTGATAGGGCAATAAAATATAGAGAAGATAATGGTTTTTTGCATCAAAAAGTAAACTTATCCGTTGGGGTACAAAAAATGGTACGTTCAGATAAAGCCTCTTATGGAGTAATGTTTACACTAGAACCCGAAACCGGATTTAAAAATATTATACATATTAGCGGAGTATGGGGACTTGGAGAAAATATTGTTCAAGGCACAGTAACGCCCGATGAGTTTTTGGTATTTAAACCCACATTAATACAAGGAAAAAACGCAATTGTACAAAAGCGGCTTGGTGAAAAGGAAATGACAATGATATATGGCATTGATAAAAACGAGATTTTAAATATTGAAACTCCAAAAGAAAAAAGGCAGCAATTTGTATTGACAGATACCGAAATAGATGAGCTGGCAAAATGGGCATTAATTATTGAGGAACATTATAAAAAGCCCATGGATATTGAGTGGGCAAAAGATGGTATTACAAATGAAATGTTTATTATACAGGCAAGGCCTGAAACTGTACACAGTCAGAAAAACAGCTTGCATGTAACAGAATTTACATTGCAAAAAAAAGGCGAAATACTTGCAGAAGGAAGTGCAGTTGGTAGTAAAATAACAACCGGAATTGCGAGAATTTTGCAATCGCCAGAGGAAACATACAAGCTTCAAAAAGGAGAAATTTTAGTGACAGATTTAACTAGTCCTGATTGGGATCCAATTCTAAAAACTGCCGCCGCTATTATTACAAACAAAGGTGGAAGAACAAGTCATGCATCTATAGTAGCTAGAGAAATTGGGATTCCCGCAATTGTGGGATGTGGTAATGCTACAAAAAAAATATTGGATGGAGAAATGATAACCATTTGTTGCAGTGAAGGAAAAACCGGTGTCGTATATAAAGGTAAATTAGATTTCAAAGAAACTTTATTCGATTTTTCTAACTTGAAAAAACCGGAAAATACGGAGGTAATGTTTATAGCAGGGGATCCTGACAATGCTTTTAAATTATCTTTTTATCCAAATGATGGTGTGGGTTTAATGAGAATGGAATTCATAATTACTCATGCCATTCAAATTCACCCAATGGCCTTGGTGAAATTTAATCAACTAAAAGATGAAGCTCTAAAACAAAAAATTGAATCATTAACATTTCAGTACAGCAATAAAGAAGATTATTTTATAGATAAATTATCTCAGGCCGTAGCTACTATTGCTGCTGCATTTTATCCTAAAGATGTAATAGTACGCATGAGCGATTTTAAAACCAATGAATATGCAAACTTAATTGGTGGAAAAGATTTTGAACCACAGGAGGAAAATCCCATGATAGGCTTTAGAGGTGCATCCAGATATTATAACGATTTGTATAAAGATGGATTTAGATTAGAATGTGAAGCCATAAAAAAAGTAAGAAACGGTATGGGGCTTACTAATGTAAAAGTGATGATACCATTTTGTAGAACCGTTGATGAAGGAAAAAAAGTGTTATCTGCTATGAAAGCAAATGGTTTGGGAAAAGGGGATAATAATTTAGAAGTTTACGTAATGGCAGAAATACCAAGCAATGTAATTTTAGCAGAACACTTTGCAGAAATATTTGATGGGTTTTCCATTGGGTCAAATGATTTAACACAACTTACACTTGGTATTGATAGAGATTCTTCAATCATTAGTAATTTATTTAGCGAGCAAAATGCAGCAACAAAATACATGATAGCTATGATGATAGATAGGGCAAAAAAGGTGGGTGCAAAAATTGGATTGTGTGGGCAGGCTCCAAGCGATTATCCAATATTTGCACAGTTTTTAGTAGAGCAAGGCATTGATAGTATATCCTTTACACCTGATGCAATCTTAAAAGGAATTGAGAATATAAATAAAGCCGAAGCACAATTACTAGTGAGTTACTAAAATTTAATCATGAAAATAATCTTCTTCAGCACAAAAGCATATGAACAATCTTATTTAGAAGCCGCCAATGAAAAAAATTTGGAAGTATTTTTTCTTAAAAAATCTCTATCGCAAGAAACAGCTCATTTTGCCATAGGTTTTGATATTGTCAGTATTTTCACAGGTGATGATGCATCAGCAGAGGTGTTAAAAATTCTTAATGAAATAGGAGTAAAATATATCACAACCCGTGCTGCAGGCTATGATAATATTGATATTGAAAAAGCCAATGAATACGGTATTATAGTAACAAACGTACCTGCTTATTCACCTTATGCAATTGCAGAGCATGTTGTAGCACTTATTCAGGCGCTTAACAGAAAAATTATAACATCATACAAACAAGGACAGCAGCAAAATTTTGCAACAGATAAATTGATTGGGTTTGACTTGCATGGTAAAACCGTTGGTATAATTGGCGTTGGAACTATTGGGAGTGTACTGGTAAAAATAATGCATGGCTTCGGTTGTAAAATTTTATGCTGCGATCTTAAAGAAAACCGCATGTTAAAAGAGAAATTTGGCGTAGAATATACTGATAAAGAAACGCTTTGTGCAAAGGCAGATATAATTAGTATTCATACATCTTTTACACCCGATACAAAATATTTAATTAATAAAAAATTAATTGAGGTAATGAAACCGGGTGCCATGCTCATTAATACTGGCCGTGGAGGTTGTGTAAATACTGCGGATGTTATAGAAGGTTTAGAAAGCGGACAGATTGGTTACTATGGTGCTGATGTATATGAAAATGAAAGAGGTATTTTCTTTTATGATCTTACTGGTAAAGAATTAAAAGATGAGATGTTGAAAAAGTTATTAGCAATACCAAATGTATTGATAACACCACACCAGGCTTTTGCTACTGTACAGGCCCTTACAAATATTGCTGATACCACTTTTTATAATA
>JANPIF010000357.1:0-15448 GCA_031424845.1 Ferruginibacter sp. | reverse complement strand
GGTAGGCGCTACAAGGTTTTCAGCCAACAAATCTTTGTATTCTTTTATTTCGTTTTCGGTAATTGGTCGGCTTGCACGCCAAATAATTTTTGTACCATCCGGACTAAACCATGCACCACCATCGTAACCCAACATATTTGTAATACGTTTTACATTTTTCCCTTTTAAATCCATTGTATACAATTCCAAATCGCCATCTCTCATGCTAGTGAAAACCATTTTATCCCCTTTTGGAGAAATAGTAGCTTCTGCATCGTAGCCTTTAGTTTTGGTAAGTTGTTTTAATATTTTACCATTTAAATCTGCCTGAAAAATATCCATGCTTTCATAAATAGGCCAAATGTATTTGTTGCCATATTTTTTTCTATCCGGCACCGGTGGGCATTCGGTAGCAGCTAAATGTGTAGAACCATACAAAACAGATTTCCCATCTGGGTAAAAATAAGCGCAGGTGGTTCTTCCGGTTCCTGTACTTACCAGTTTTGGTTCAAATTTTTCTGAAGCTGTTTGTGGTATTTTGCCCATCCATATTTGGTCGCACATGATGCCATTAGCTACATCTGTTTTTTGAAAAACCAAATACTTTCCATCCTTGCTTAAATACGCCTCAGCATTATCGCCTCCAAAAGTAAGTTGACGAACATTTGAGAAATGAGTTTCTCCGGGAAAATGAACTGTATCATTTAAAGGTTGGACGGTTATATGAAAATTTTTACTGGTGAAAGATAAAGAGAAGAGAATCGCAACAATTACTGCAACAGAAAGTATATATTTCATCGTATTAAAAATTTTTGCGAAGTTAACAATGCATCAAAGCAGCATTGTCAAAGAATTGTAAACTAAAACTTACTTTATCCTTTATTTTTGCGCAACAAATTATTTTCATGAAGTATATTTTTCCCATTGCAGTATTGGCTTTCTTTATAGGCTGCAACAACAATAAAAAAGAAGATTCAATTACAGAAAACGGTGCAACAAACACCAAAGAGCAAATCTTAAAAAAAGCTGTAGAACAATATCCAGATTCTTTACAATTAATAGAAAATTTATCTTCTTATTATTTGGATGTACAAAATTTTGATGCAGCATTGGCACAAATTAATAAGGCCATTGCCCGAGACAGCAATAATGCAGCACTGAGAGATTACCAATCAATTATTTACTCCGCCAAAGGCGATACTGCCCAGGCAATAAAAAGTTTAGAACAGGCCATTGTTATTTTACCAGATCCTCAATACATAATAGGATTAGGCGCATTATACGCCCAAAACAGAAACCCAATGGCATTGGTAATGGCAGATGCATTATTGGTGGCTGATAAGGCCGGTGCTGAAAAAGAAGCTTACTTTATCAAAGGACTTTACTACAGTTACATTAATGAAAAAGAAAAAGCCATTCCATTTTTTGATAAATCTATCAACATACAATATACTTTTATGAATGCTTATCTCGAAAAAGGGATAGCATTATACGATTTACAAAAATACAGCGAAGCCGCTACTGTATTGGAAACAGCAGTTACACTTCAAAATAATTTTGAAAGAGGTTATTATTATCTTGGTCGCTGTTTTGAAAAATTAAATAAAAAAGAAGATGCCATACAAGCGTATCAAATGGCATTAATGTACGACCCTAATTATATGGAGGCAAAAGATGCATTGGGAAGGTTGCAGTAAAAACCAATGTGCCAATATGCAAATGTGCTAATGTGCTAAAATACAAATGTGCAAATATGCTAATGTGCTAATGTGCTAATTTTTTATACTCATATCTATATTATAATTTTGCAGTGCTCAAACTAAATGATAAATGATAAATCACCATTCACCATTCACAACCTCACAATTCACCCCATGCCATTAATCGCCCCTTCCCTACTTTCTGCAAATTTTTTACAGCTACAGCAAGATTGCGATATGCTTAACAATAGTGCTGCAGATTGGTTTCATATAGATATTATGGATGGAAGTTTTGTACCGAATATTAGCTTTGGCCCTATGGTTACTAAATTCATAACCAGCACCACTAAAAAATATTGCGATGTACATTTAATGATAGAAAACCCTGATAAATACGCAGAAGCTTTTAGAGATGCAGGTGCAAACAATCTTACGGTTCATATAGAAGCTTGCCCACATTTACACCGCAATATTCAACAAATTAAAAGCCTTGGTATGCATGCAGGTGTGGCTATAAATCCGCATACGCCGGTAGATACATTAAAAGATATTTTGGCAGATATTGATGTAGTTTGTTTGATGAGTGTAAATCCCGGTTTTGGCGGACAATCTTTTATACCTCACACACTCACAAAAATAAAACAGCTTCGCCAAATGATAGATGACCAAAATCTATCAGTTAAAATTGAGATAGATGGTGGCGTTACTTTACAAAATGCCAAAAGTATTGTAGATGCTGGCGCACATGTACTCGTAGCAGGCAATACTGTTTTTAAAGCAATAGATAAAGTGGGTATGATTGGTGCTTTAAAAGGAATATAGTAGTGTTTGTGCGGTGATCTTTATTAATTCTTTTTAGCAGTTGTTCGGGCTATTTGCTTGTACTCCTCGCCCGCTTTCAGCGGTGCTGTGGGGTACCGCTTCTATCCCGTCGCTCTTCAGCTGGAAATCTTTTTTCAACTTTTTTAAAAAATGCATTTTGTAAAAATCTGGCAATTTATTCTAATCAATATTTTTTGGGGTTCATTTTGGTGTGTCTTATTCGTGTAATAGTTATTTCCTTTTCTGAAACATGATAAGATATTCTATAATGATATAATTCATATGCCCTGAATTGTCCTTTGTTGTTTTTTTTGTATTTATCTGGAGGGTGAATTTCAGGTAATTCAGAAAGCCTTTTCGTAGACAGCAATATTTCTCCCTTAACTTTTTCAGCATTTTGAAGAGAATATTTTAAAATCTATTTATAAATGTTAGCAAGTTGTTTTTGTACCGGTAATGGGAATCTTATTGTTCTTACCATCTGGCAGCTTGCTTTTCCATTTGTGCCTGATTGATATAATTTCCATTATCAGCTTCTACCAGAGCTTCATCTATTTCCTTATTATAATCTTCCACACTTACAATTTCAGACATTTTAATTTCTTCCTCCAGCAGTGCATAAACGGCTTTTACTTTCTTATCATCTGCTATTTGCAGATAGTCCGATAATTTTTTTCGAATGGCTAATGTTGTCATCTTAATTTTATTTAATAAACTAATTTACTTTATTACCCAATCAAAATCACCAATATGTTATTTGCAGGTTTTTGTTAAGTTTTTCAACATCTTTATTCAACTTCCTTATCTCAATAGTAATTGTAAATGTATTGGTGTAATTTTGCATCGCAAATAAGATCCTTACAAAATTGGTTGATGAAGTTGCACCATTAAAGCTAAATTTTTAGATGAAGATGAAATGTGCGACGCCACCGCAGATCAATATTGCTGCTTCTTTGCACGGCTAACAAAAAAAATAACATTATAAATATTTTCCATGAATCTTTTTGAAAAACAAAAAAACGAATTCGCACAAAGGCATATTGGTCCAAACGAGCAGGAAACGAAAGAAATGCTGGAGGTAATTGGCATTTCATCAGTGGAAGAATTAATTGCTAAAACGGTACCTGCAGCTATTCGTTCGAAAGAGGAACTGAAAACTGGTGGACCTGTAAGTGAATTTCAGTACCTCACGGAATTAAAAAAGACGGCTTCATTAAATAAAGTTTTCAAAACTTATATTGGACAGGGTTATTATGGTACGATTGTGCCATCGGTAATTTTGCGTACTGTGTTTGAAAACCCAGGTTGGTACACACAATACACTCCTTACCAGGCAGAAATTGCACAAGGCCGGTTAGAAAGTTTATTAAATTTTCAAACCATGGTGGCAGATCTTACCGGTTTACCAATAGCCAATGCAAGTTTGCTCGATGAAGGTACCGCTGCCGCTGAAGGAATGGCGATGCTTTTCAACCATAAAAATAAAAATACAGACCACATCACATCGCCAAAGTTTTTTGTGGATGAAAACGTATTTGCACAAACAAAAGATATTTTAATTACCCGGGCCACACCCATAAATATTGAATTGGTATTTGGTGATTATAGAACGGTTGAAATAGATGAAAGTTATTTTGGTGCTATTGTACAATATCCAAATGCGAATGGCGAAGTAGCAGATTATAGAAAGTTTATTGATGCTTCGCATTCTGCAAATGCATTGGTAATAATGGCTACCGATTTATTAGCGCTTACCTTGCTTACCGCACCCGGAGAATTAGGTGCTGATATAGCAATAGGAAGTGCGCAACGTTTTGGTGTACCAATGGGTTTTGGTGGTCCGCATGCAGCATTTTTTGCCACGAAAGATGAATTTAAAAGAACTATACCGGGTCGTATTATTGGTGTTACAATAGATGCGCAAGGCAATCGCTGCTTACGCATGGCATTGCAAACACGTGAGCAACATATACGCAGAGAAAAAGCTACCAGCAATATTTGTACTGCGCAGGCTTTACTTAGTAATATGAGTGCTATGTATGCAGTTTATCATGGTGCCGAAGGTTTAAAAAACATTGCAAAACGTACCAGTCTTTTGGCAAAAACATTAAGTGATGAGTTAGCAACCATGGGTTATGAAAATGAAAACAAATTTTATTTTGACACATTAAAAATAAAAACAAATTTTAGTGCGGAAATTAAATTAGCCGCAGAAGCTGCTGAGATAAATTTTTATTATTCCCACAATGCCGTGCATATTAGCTTGGATGAAACCACTACACAAAATGATGTGTTGGATATTCTACATGTTTTTGCGAAAGCAAAAGACCAGCATAGTGCGGAAGCAAGTTTTAGCAACGATGCATTGCTTTCAAATATTCCTTCGTCACTTACCCGTACATCAGATTTTTTAACGCATCCTGTTTTTAATACTCACCGCAGCGAAAGTATGATGTTGCGCTACATTAAAAGTTTAGAAAACAAAGATCTCAGTTTAAATACATCTATGATTTCTTTGGGAAGTTGTACCATGAAGTTGAATGCAGCTACTCAATTAATTCCGGTTAGCTGGCCTGAGTTCAGTAACATTCATCCGTTTGCTCCATCAAGCCAATGGAAAGGTTATCAAAAAATATTGACGGAACTGGAAGCATGGTTAAGCAACATCACTGGATTTACTGCAACCTCTTTACAACCAAACAGTGGTGCACAAGGAGAATATACAGGTTTGTTAACTATTAGAGCTTATCATCAACATAGAAATGAAGCGCATAGAAATATTATTTTAATACCAATTTCAGCGCATGGCACTAACCCTGCAAGTGCAGTAATGGCGGGGTTTAAAGTTGTTGTAACCAAATGTGATGAAGCAGGCAATATAGATATGGCAGATATGGCTGCGCAAGTTGAAAAACATAAAGATAACCTTGCAGGTTTAATGGTAACATACCCAAGTACCCATGGTGTATTTGAAGAAACAATTAAAGATCTATGTCAATTAATACATAATAATGGTGGACTTGTTTATATGGATGGCGCAAATATGAATGCACAGGTAGGGTTAACAAGTCCTGGCTTAATTGGTGCAGATGTTTGCCATTTAAATCTACACAAAACATTTGCTATTCCGCATGGTGGTGGTGGCCCGGGCATGGGACCAATAGGTGTGAATGATAAATTGAAACCTTTTTTACCAGGACATGTTGTTGGAGAAGACGTCGAACAATGGACCACGGACGACGGAAGTGCAGCAATTCATGCAGTAAGTGCTGCCCGTTATGGTTCTGCAAGTATTTTATTAATAAGTTATGCTTATATAAAAATGCTTGGTGCAGATGGTTTAAAAAGAAGTACAGAATATGCAATTTTAAATGCCAATTATATGAAGGCAAGATTGCAAAACGATTATAAAATTTTATATACCGGCAGAAATGGAACATGTGCGCACGAGTTTATTGTAGATCTGCGTCCATTTAAAACAAGTGCAGGAGTAGAAGCAGAAGATGTAGCAAAACGTTTAATGGATTATAATTTTCATGCACCAACTTTAAGTTTTCCGGTAGCAGGAACAATCATGATTGAGCCAACTGAAAGTGAAGATAAGGCAGAACTTGATCGCTTTTGCGATGCTTTGCTAAGTATTCGTAAAGAGATAGCAGCCATAGAAAATGGTGACGCTGATAAAGCTGATAATATTTTAAAAAATGCACCTCATACACAGTTTGTAATAACGGCTGATGAATGGAGCAAACCATACACAAGACAAGAAGCAGCTTATCCATTAGGTTATGTAAAAGAAAATAAATTTTGGCCAAGCATCAGCAGAGTAAACAATACTTATGGAGACAGAAATTTAATTTGTACCTGTGAGCCAGTGGAAAGTTATATGGAAGCTGAGGTTGAAAATTAGAAAATTATTATGACATTAAAAAAATGCTCTCAGAAATTGAGAGCATTTTTTTTAATTCAGGTCTTAATTTGTTTGAAAAGCTTTTGGCGGTGTATAAATAATTTACAATTTAGAAAAGCCTCATTCACATTTCACCATTGACAATTCACCAATTCAATTATAATTTTTTATTTCATTATACAAAGTATCTCTTTCTATAGCAGTTCTTTTTACTTGCTTAATAAGTGTTACCAAATCTTCGGTGGTCATAGTAGGTGTTTGTTCTTCGCTACCGGCCATACTGTAAATTTTTGTGGTATCGTCAATTGTTCCATCAATATCATTTACACCAAATGATAGCGTAAGTTGTGCATTTTGTCTGCCAAGCATTGGCCAATATGCTTTGAGATGAGGGAAATTATCGAGGTATATTCTTGCAATGGCGTACATGCGCATATCTTCTGTTACAGTACTTTCTGCCACATAACTCATATCGTTGTTACTGTTCCTAAATTTTAACGGTATGAATGTATTAAAGCCCTTGGTTTTATCTTGAAGATCTATCAATTTTCTCATATGATCTACACGATGTTCGTATTTTTCAATATGCCCGTATAACATGGTCGCATTGCTATGCATACCTAAATTGTGTGCCGTTTCATGTATTTTTAACCAACCTTCTCCTGTTACTTTATCTCCAGCTATTTCTCTGCGTATATCCTCGTGAAAAATTTCTGCACCTCCACCTGGTAGAGATTGTAAACCTGCATCTTTCAATGCTTGCATACCCTCTTCAACAGATAGCTTTGCTTTACGAAACATATAATCGAGTTCTACAGCCGTAAAACCCTTTACATGCAAATCGGGTCTGTGTGCATGTATTTTTTGTATCAGTTCAATAAAATAAGCCATGTTCATTTTAGGATGTACACCACCTACAATATGAACTTCTGTTATTGGTTTACCATCGTAACTTTTTACGATATCAAGCATCTGGTCAATACTTAACTCCCACCCTTCTTCTTTATTTGCATATAAGCGTGAGTAAGAACAAAACTTGCAACTAAACACACAAACATTTGTTGGTTCAATATGAAAGTTTCTGTTGAAATAAGTTCTATCTCCGTGCAATTTTTCCCTGATAAAATTTGCCAATGCACCCACAAATGGAAGATCTGCTTTTTCAAATAATGTAATGCATTCATCATCTGAAATCCTTTCCCCATTTTTTACTTTCTCAGCAATATTTTTTAAAGAGATATCCTTTGTGAAATTTATTAATGTATCTATTGAAGCACTCATCACTTTATAATTTTTGCAAATTTACGAAACATATTGCCTTAGTTATTTTTTGCAAAAAATCATATTTGCCAAAAAGGGAATTATAAATAAGGTGAATATGCTGATAGAACATATAAAACATTTTATTTTCAGCAATTAATAATTTTATAACTTACCACTTCAATAAACCAACAAATAACTTTTAGTAAAATAAAAAAAATGAGTATAAAGTTTAGACTGATAATAATGAGTTTTTTTCAATTTTTTGTATGGGGTGCCTGGCTTATTACAATAGGCACATATTGTTTTAATGCAAAAGGGTGGACAGGAGCTCAGTTTGGTGCTATATTTTCAACATTGGCTTTATCTTCATTATTTATGCCTGCACTTGCAGGAATTATTGCCGATAAGTGGATGAACGCAGAGAAATTATATGGCATTTTGCACATCCTGTATGGAGCGGTTTTATTTTATGTGCCTTATGTAAATGATCCTGATACATTGTACTACGTAATTTTTGCTGCAATGATATGTTACATGCCTACTATATCATTATCAAATAGTATTGCTTATACCATTTTAAAAAATAACAAATTTGATGTTGTAAAAGTTTTTCCTCCAATTCGGGTTTGGGGTACCATTGGTTTCATTGTAGCTATGTGGTTCACCAATTTATCGGGAAGCAAGGCAAATGCAAATCAATTTATTATTGCAGCAGTTGGTGCCATTGTATTAGGAATTTTTTCTTTCACATTACCGAAATGCCCACCACCAAAAACAATTGCAAAAAATGCAGGCTGGGCGGAACAATTAGGATTAAATGCTTTCAAATTATTTTCTAATTATAAGTTGGCGTAAGAATTTATATTTTCAAGTTGTTTGTGTGCTGCATTACAACTTACCATTATGTCTGGCGATTCTTTTTTAGACGATTTCAAATTATCACCTTTATATGGCCCTGATTCATTTGTGGTAAAATACTCTACCATCATCATGTCAATATCTCAGATTTCTGAAACAGTTTTTATTTTAGCAATACCCTTTTTTCTAAAAAGATTTGGAATAAAAAATGTAATGCTCTTTGCAATGGTCGCATGGGTTCTTCGTTTTGCATTGTTTGCATATGGCAACCCAGGAGATGGATTGTGGATGATCATTTTATCCTGTATCGTTTATGGAATGGCTTTCGACTTTTTTAATATTTCGGGTTCTTTATTTGTAGAAACTGAAACAGATGCCAGTATTCGATCAAGTGCCCAGGGTTTATTTATGATGATGACCAATGGTGTGGGTGCATTACTAGGCACCAAAATTAGTGGTTGGCTTATTGATGAATACTATACAACTGCTACCGGCAAAGATTGGACAGGGATATGGCTTGCCTTTGCAGTTTATTCATTGGTGGTGGCTATACTCTTTGCAATTTTCTTTAAGCATTCACACAACAAAACCCTCCCTTTGGGAGAAGTAAAACATTAAATCATAAACCTGGTTTCTTAAAATAAAAACGCCGCTATATTTCTACAGCGGCGTTTTTGTGAGTAATAAAAAATTATTTTAAAGCTTCTATCTTTTTTACAAAATTAGCTTTAGGTTGAGCACCTACTAATTTATCTACAACTTCACCATTTTTAAGGAAAAGTATTGCAGGTATACTAGTAATACCATAGGTGGTAGAAATCTGAGGATTTTGATCAACGTTTAATTTTCCTACATTGATAACACCTTCATATTCTTTTGCAAGTTCTGAAATTACCGGTCCTATAGCTCGGCAAGGACCGCACCATTCTGCCCAAAAATCTACAACGGTTAATTTATCTGAATCAAGTACTTCAGTTTTAAAATTTGAATCTGTGAATTCAAGTGCCATAATATATATTTTAAGTGTGATTGTCTATTGGCTTACAGTTGCCGTTTATTAAATTGGTTATTGCAAATCTATAACCAGTATTTTTATTTGCTACAATGACATATCCACAATATGAGGATAAGCAATTACAATCCTTTTAACTGCTATGCTGTCAGTACACTTACTCCTATATCGTTTCTGCTGTTTAAATAAAATGCCATATCATCGTTCATCGTAAAACTTTTTTCTAATGTGTAAAGGCTTATTTTTAAGTTGTCTTCAAAATCTTTAATAGAAAATTTAATCTGAGTTTTTCCTGGATTCTCTTTCACATTGGTTTCTAAAAATTCTATCATTTCCTGTTTAATATCTTCTGGTTGTATTTCAATTTTCAGTTCTTTGGTTAAAGTAGATTTTACTGTTTCTAATAAATGCAGTTTGGTTATTTTAAATTCATAGGTTTCTCCATTATACCGTTGTTTAAATCCACCTTCTAACATTACTATCGCTCCCTTTTCTAAATATTTATTAAACTTGATATAATCTTCACTAAACAATGCAAAATCAGTTTTACCCGTAAAATCCTCTATATGTAAAATGCCAAAATTCTTCCCTGTTTTAGTAACCCTGTGTTGCCCATCGGTTACCAATCCTGCCATACGAAATGTACGTGATGGTGGTATAGCATCTACGGCATTTTTAATTTCAATATAATCTGTAAGTGGACTAATACCATAATGCGTCAGTTCAAATTTAAAATCATCCAGCGGGTGACCACTCATATACATACCCGTTACCTCTTTTTCATAGTTTAATTTTTCCACCAATTGAAATGGGGGACATTGTCCAAGTTTGGGAGGCACAATTTCGGGCATTTGTAAATCACCAAACAAAGTATTGGCAGAGCCGGCAGCCTGGGATTGAAATACTGATCCAAACTTTACAATTTTATCTAATGAAGGCACATCACCTGGCGCTGTAAAAAAGTATTGCGCTCTGTGCATGTCTTTAAAACAGTCAAAAGCACCACTGTAAATTAAACTCTCCAAGGTTTTTTTACTCACAGCTCGAAGATTAACACGCCTCACCACATCAAAAACATCTTTAAATTTTCCGTGTTTATTTCTTTCTTCCACAATGTTTTCAATGGCATTTTCACCCACTCCTTTCATACCGCTAAAACCAAAACGAATTTCGCCGGCTTCATTTACAGCAAAACCATTATTCGATTCATTAATATCGGGCCCAAGTACTTTTAATCCCATCCGCTTGCACTCTTCCATATTGAAAGTTATTTTTTCAATACTGCCTGCATGGTTCAATACAGCCGCCATATATTCAGCCGGATAATGTGCTTTTAAATAACCTGTTTGGTAAGCTACAAATGCATAACAAACAGAGTGAGATTTATTAAATGCGTATTGTGCGAATGCTTCCCAATCCGTCCATATTTTTTCCAGGGTTTTTGCCGGGTGCCCTTTTTCCGTTGCTCCTTTAATGAAATCGCCTTTCATTTTATCGAGCGTTTTACGGTCTTTTTTCCCCATAGCCTTTCTCAAAATATCTGCCTGTCCTTTTGAGAAACCGCCAAGTTTTTGAGAAAGCAACATCACCTGTTCCTGATATACCGTAATGCCATAAGTCTCTTCTAAATGTTCCTGCATTTCGGGCAGGTCATATGTAACTTCTTGCCTACCATTTTTACGTGCAATAAAGTTTGGAATATAAGCCATTGGTCCTGGGCGGTACAATGCGTTCATGGCAATGAGGTCACCAAATTTATCTGGCTTCAGCTCCCGCAGGTATTTTTGCATACCGGGGCTCTCAAACTGAAAAGTAGCATTGGTATCTGCCTGCCGGTAAAGCGCATATGTTTTTTCATCTTCGAGCGATATATCATCTATTTCTATCGTTACGCCGTGATGTTGTTTAATAAGTGCCAATGCTGTTTTTAAAATGCTCAAGGTTTTTAGACCAAGAAAATCCATTTTAATTACACCGGCCTCTTCAATGGAATTTCCTTCTATCTGGGTAAGCCACAATTCAGACTCTTTGGAAGTAGCCACTGGCAACAACTCAGTTAAATCTTTTGGTGCAATGATGATGGCAGATGCATGAATACCAGTATTCCGGACAGACCCTTCTAACTTTTCGGCTTCATGTAAAACTTTTGCCAGTTCATCTGTACCATTATAAAACTCTCTTAATTTTTTTATTTTCTCTACATCATCTGGTTGAAGTTGTTCTTTTTCCTCTAAAGATTTTTCCCCGCCTTTTGGAGCTTCTTTAATAGTAATTGGTGCTGTAAGTAACCTCTTTAAATTCATACCCGGGCGTTCGGGTATTAAGCCTGATAATGCACGACTTTGCTGGAGTGGCAAATCCATTACCCTAGCCACATCTGCAATACTGCTTTTAGCCGCCATTGTACCATAGGTAATAATTTGTGCTACCTGGTTTTTGCCATATTTTTCCACTACATAATTAATAACTTTCTGCCTGCCATCATCATCAAAGTCTGTATCAATATCGGGCATTGATTTACGGTCGGGATTTAAAAAACGTTCAAAAAGCAAATTGTATTTTATAGGATCAATATTAGTGATGCCAATGCAATAAGCAACCACACTGCCCGCAGCTGAACCACGTCCAGGTCCAATAAATACCCCAATCTCTCTTCCAGCCCTTATAAAATCGCTCACAATTAAAAAGTAACCCGCAAACCCCATCTCTCTTATTACACCCAGTTCAAATTGTATTCTTTCTTCTGTAGTGGGTGTTAGAATCTGATATCGGTTTTTTGCACCTGTCCATGTAAGACTTTCCAAGTATTCATCCTGGGTTTTAAAATTGGATGGTACCGTAAAATGCGGCAGAAGTATATCTCTTTTTAAATCGAGCAAATCAATTTTAGAAACAATTTCGTTTGTGTTATCAATAGCTTCAGGCAAATCGTGAAACACATCAGCCATCTGCTTTTGTGTTTTTAAAAAAAATTGGTCGTTGGGAAAAGCAAATCGTTTTCCTTTAGAAGATAAATCGTCATCTCCATGCTCACGAGATGCCGGGGTTGTTTGCTTTTCAACAGTATTATTGCATAATAAAATATCGTGTGCATTAAAATCATCTTGCTCCACATAGTGACTATCATTACTTGCAATAACTTTTACATTGAATTTCTTTGCAAATTTTAAAAGAATGTTATTTACCTTTTCCTGATCGGGAATACCGTGCCTTTGAAGTTCGACATAATAATCTTCCTGAAAAATATTGAGCCACCATTTAAACTCATTTTCACCTTCTGCTTCCCCTTTTTTAAGGATGGTTTGCGGTACCAGAGCACCAAGGCAACATGTGGTAGCTATAAGTCCTTCATGATATTTATGTATGAGTTGTTTGTCTATTCGAGGATATTTACTGTACATTCCTTCTATATAACCAAGCGATGTCAGTTTTACTAGGTTTTTATAACCAATATCATTTTTGGCCAACAATATTTGATGGTGGCGTGGGTCTTTTTCTTCTTTGCTAAAAGTTTTACGGGTTCGATCAGTAGTAATATAAAATTCGCAACCTACAATTGGTTTTACTTTTAAAGTACCGTCATCATTTCTATGCTTATAAGCCTCCTTTACAAATTCAAAAGCTCCAAACATGTTCCCATGATCACTTATGGCAATAGCGGGCATTCCATCTGCTATAGCTTTTTTATATAAATTTTTTATAGAAGCTGCACCATCTAATAAAGAAAATTGAGTGTGTACGTGTAGGTGTGAAAAATTCATAAGGTTTGTTCAAAATATCTAAAACTACTCCTAAAAAACACAAATATCGTTTTAAAAAAGTGTACTTGAACGAGTGGTTTTCCACACAAATGTTTTCAGTAAAAAACTTGAAAAAAAGTTATTTCTATAAAAACGCTGCATGAGTCTTTACTTTAATTTGTTATAATAAAGCAAAAATATAAAGGATGAGTATTTTTTTCCCCGATTTGTTGGGTATTGTAACTGTTAAACCCTATTTTTGCGACCTGACGAATTAAAATTTATTTAATAATTGTTGTAGGACAAGATTAATAGATAGGAAAAAAACAAAAGACAAATAAAGAATTATAGAAGCACAAATAACAAAGGAGATAGTCTTATACGTGTAAACCAATATTTTACGTATGAAAAACTTACTGTTTGTTTCTGTTGCGCTTAGCGTTTTTACAGTTACTTCATTTTCGGCATCAGCCCAGTTCAAAAAGAATTTCTTAAGAGATATGAACCTCTTTAATGACGGAGTTGAATATGGTATATCCAAATCTGGTTCCAAATTTACCAATTCTTTCAAAAAAGTTCTTGCCCCAGTTTTAATGGCTACGGAGTTATGTAGTACTATACAATTTAAATATGCTCAAATTTTAAATAAGGATGTTGAGCTTGTTACCAACAAGAACCTATTTACTTTTATAGATGAGTGGTGGGCTACCAGATATAGGTACGGTGGTACTTCCAAAAAAGGAATTGATTGCAGCAGTTATACTAGTCATTTACTAAATGAAGTATTTGGTTTTGTTTTACCAAGAACTGCACGTGAACAATATGCAATTTCTAGCAGAGTAAATAAGGATGATTTATTAGAAGGTGATCTAGTATTTTTTAATACAACAGGAGGTGTTAGCCATGTAGGAGTTTATTTGGGAGAAGGTTACTTTACACATTCAAGCTCGAGCGCAGGAGTTACTATCAATAATTTAAATGAAAATTATTATTCAAGAAAATATATTGGCGGTGGCAGAATAGGCGATAATGATTATACTGTAAAAAATTTATAAGGATTTTCTTTTTGATTATAATAAACCCCGACAATTTTGTTGGGGTTTATTATTTATGGACTTGCTGGTTTCTTTCCTATTTTCTTATTCGTTTTCTTTTTATTAATAAAATTGTAAGCAATATTTATTTTAAAATTTCTCGTTCTGGTAAAACTATAGTTTTGCAAAATGAAATTATTACCATAGGTGAATGTTGTATTTTGCTGTGTAGTAAAAGGATCTACCGCCGACAATGTAACTATGATTGATTTTTTAAAAAACTTTTGTTGTGCATTAAAATTCATACTAACATTTGTTCTTACAGTGCCTTGAGGGTTTGCAAATCTGTTATAAGTTATTGCTGACCCAAATTGAGTTTTGTCATTAAAATTATAAGTCCCGTTTAGATTAGAAGTAAAACTGCCTCCGTTTCTGTAACGCAAAAATTGTTTACCAAAGGCATCATACAGGTTGTAATTATAACCGGCACTTCCACTAATTTTTATTTTTTTTGAAATACTATATGCACCCCACAAACTACCTTCATATTCTTTGCGGTTGGTTATATTCTGGTAGGTTATAAAGGTTTTACCATCGGGTTGCAAAGTGCGAATAGGCGCATATAAATTTAGTAATACATTATACCCAATACTTGCATTAAAATTTAATTTTTTTAAGTTTTTACCAATAGATGCATCAAAATTGTGCGCATAAAAGGGTAAAAGATATGGGTTGCCAAATCTTGTGTTGTAAGGATCCCCAATATCTACTGCAGGGTTTGTTTCATTAATACCTGGCCGTTGTAGAGTTTTTTTATAACTTATGGAGAGCGAATAGTTGCTAATCCATTTTTTTGTAATTAATACAAAAGGAAGATAACTAAAATAGTTTTTACTAAACTTATTATTGAGCGATATGTGATCAAATCCTTGCCCGGTATTTTCAATTTGCAAACCTATAGTTGCATAAAAATCTGGTTTATATCTATATTTTAATGCTGCTCTTGTTTGCAATATTTTTTGTAGAAAATAAAATTCGTTATCAAAACCAAGCTGAGGCAACATAATATTAGCAGGTTTCTTTAAATATTGAGCGTTAAGATCGTTATAACTATTATTATTAAAATAATT
>JANPIF010000356.1:0-16504 GCA_031424845.1 Ferruginibacter sp. | reverse complement strand
GTAAGTACTGTTACCAGTTCCAAAATATGCTGCCGCAATGGCTTCAATTTTAGGAGTTAGTTTATAATGTAAAGCACCTGTAGTTTTAAAATTAACGGTGTTAGGATTTATTAAATCTTTTTCTAAATAACCAGTACGAGATACATTGATAGGAGCAGTTAAATAACCTGCCGGAGCGCCTATACCTGCAAGTATTGGGCGAATATCAGTAGTAGTTTCATCACCATAAATATTTATACCATTAAAGTTTGGATCAGACTCTCTGGTACCAAACGATGGTTGACCATTTACAGCCAAACCTTTGTAATTGCGGTAATCATCACCAATCCAGTCTTTAGCAGAAATTAATTCGCCTGTAACTTTAAATGCAAATTTTTCTGATAATTTTTTTGCCCATCTCATATTCCAGTTATAATATGGAGAAGTAGAACGCTGCCTTTGGTCGGTATGCATAATACCGGTTTTTACTTCTGCTGATAATCCTTGATATTTAAATGGATTTTTACTATTAATAAGTAAAGTTCCGTTCATACCTCCCGGTCCATATAATGCGGAAGAGGCGCCTGGTAACAATTCAATATTGTCAACATCCAATTGAGAGATACCTACAATACTTCCCACAGAAAAATTTAAACCCGGGGCTTGGTTATCCATGCCATCTACAATTTGGTTTAAACGTAAATTTCCGCTTCCATTAAAACCACGTGTAGTTGGAGTTTTAAAAGTAAGAGATGAAGTAGTAATATCAACCCCTTTAAGGTTTGCAATGATATCATAATAACTTGCAGCAGGAGATGTACGAATGGCAGCTGCACTTACTCTTTCAATTGAAACTGGGGATTCCAATATTTTTTGAGCAACACGTGTGGCAGAAACTACCACCTCTTGCCCAAGGTCATTGCTTGGTAATAAGTTTACTACCATGTTTCTTGTAGCTGATGTTACAGCAATCTCTTGTGGAGTATATCCAACAGAAGAAAACAATAAAGTAACAGGTAACGATTTTGTAGTGATGGTGTAGTTTCCTTTATCATCTGTAAATGTTCCTATATCGGAACCTTTTATAGTAACTGAAACAGCCGCTGCATTTTCTGTAGTGCTACTGTTTTTAACGTTACCGCTGATGATTACATTTTGTGCAAAAGCTGCCATCGTAAAGATGTTAGCCAGCAACATAGTAACCACATAGCTTGTAAACTTTCTCATATCGGTTGTTTTGGTTTGATAATATTTTGGCAAAATAAGCATAGTTATTATGTAATAAAATTTTATTTTTTCACTCATGTTGATATATAAATTGAAAACAGGTTGCTTTTATGATAGGTACTACCTATTTTAGCGTTATGGCAACTTTACAATTTAATGGACAAACAAATTTTTATAGCGGAAAAGTAAGAGATGTTTACAGCATAAATGATGATATTTTAGTAATGATTGCGAGCGATCGTTTATCTGCTTTTGATGTTATTTTACCAAAAACAATTCCCTATAAAGGACAAGTTCTAAATGAAATTGCTGCATACATGTTGGAAGCGTGTAAAAATATTTGTCCTAATTGGCTATTGGAAGTTCCTGCAGCTAATGTAAGTATAGGTAAAAGATGTAAGCCCTTCGCTATTGAAATGGTAGTGAGAGGAAATTTGACAGGCCATGCATGGCGCACTTACAATTCCGGTGAAAGGGTACTTTGTGGAGTTGATTTACCGGAAGGAATGAAAGAAAACGATTTTTTTCAAAATCCAATAATCACCCCATCTACAAAAGCACATGAAGGCCACGATGAAGATATAAGTAAAGAAGAAATTATAGAAAATAATTTAGCTACAAGAGAGGATTGGGATATACTGGAAAATTACGCACTTAAATTATTTGAAAAAGGTAAAGAGCTTGCAGCAATGCAAGGGTTAATTTTAGCTGATACAAAATATGAGTTTGGTAAAATTGATAATGAAATTTATTTAATGGACGAAATACATACACCAGACTCTTCGAGGTATTTTTATGCAGATGGTTTTAAAGAAAGATTATTGGCAGGCGAAAAACAAAAACAATTGAGTAAGGAATTTGTAAGAGAATGGTTAATGGAAAATGATTTCATGGGTAAGGATGGGCAAACAATTCCAACAATGGATAATGAAAAGGTGGAAGAAATAAGTTTAAGGTATATTGAGTTATATGAAACAATTACTGGGAAAAAATTTAATCCTAAAAACATTGCTGATAATGAACTGGTTGATATTATTAATAACAGTCTTTTAAAATACAATAAACAATAATTGTAGAATTTTGTACCCAATAAATTTAAAAATAATATAATTTTGAGTTAAATAATTGGATGGCATATATTTTGAAATTGTTAGGAAAATAGTATTTACATATTCATCCTTAAATCAAAACATTATGTCTAGTTTACTTTACACCATTGCCGTTATCCTTGTTATAATTTGGGCAATATCATATTTCGGTGGTTTTTATACAGGTGGTATAATCCACATACTTTTAGTGATTGCAATTATTGCAGTTTTGTTCAGAGTAATCTCAGGAAGAAGACCACTATAATTTAAATAATTATTATGAAAGCATCAAATATTGTACTTGCTATTCTTGCAGGAGCTGCTGTTGGAGGTATTATAGCAATCGTCTTAAAAACCGAAGCTGCTTTAACAGAGAGCAGTAATGGTGATGAAGATAACTATGAAAGCTTTGCATTTAAAAAGATAGCAAATCAATTTTCTGAAAAGATTTCATCAGAATTAAAAACGGCGGAGCACAAATTAAAATCTGCTGTTCAAAAGAATACAGGATTGTTAAAGCCCGACGAACGAGATGGGGTTTTCCTTTAGAGAAAAAAATCCCTTTGCAAATGCAAAGGGATTTTTTTTATGACTTCAGATTTGGTTTTCGCTGCCGAGACTTATTGAAAATCATATTTCCTTTATCTAAACCTTTTCTTAATTCTTTTTGTTCTTCTAAGGGTAATGCTGCAATTTCTTTACAATCATTACTGCAACATCCGTTAAATTTTTCTGCGCACTTTTCACATTGAATAAACAGTAAATGGCATCCATCATTTAAACAATTTGTATGGGTATCTGCAGGTGAACCACATTGGTGACATTCTGCCAAAATTTCATCTGTTATTCTCTCTCCTAATCTATCATCAAATACAAAGTTTTTTCCATGAAATTTTATGGGTAGATTTTCTTCTTTCGCCTTGTTGGTATAATTGATTATACCACCTTCTAAATGATATACATTTTTAAACCCATTGTGTAACATGTATGCACTTGCTTTTTCACAACGTATACCTCCGGTGCAATACATAATGATGTTCTTGTCTTTGGCATCTTTCAACATATTTACAGCCATTGGTAATTGAGCCCTAAAAGTATCACTCGGTATTTCAATAGCATTTTCAAAACGACCAACCTCATATTCGTAATGATTACGCATATCAACCACAATGGTATTTTCGTCTTCACTTAATTTATTAAAGGCTGCAGCATCTACATATTTACCCCGGTTTGCCATGTCAAATTCCGGATCAGTGATTCCATCTGCTACAATTTTATCTCTTACTTTTATTTTTAAAACCCAAAAACTTTTACCACCGGCAGGGCGCATATTTTCTGCTGCTTCGTGTTGTACAGCAATATTCAATCGTAGGTTCTCTAAGCCTTTGGTTTCTTCTACAACTTGTTTAAATTTTTCAGCATTGCTTTCCGGAAAACTTACCTGCGCATTTATACCTTCGTGGGCTATATATACTCGCCCAAAAACTTTTAAATCATTAAATTTTTTGTACAATTCATCTCTGAATGAAACAGGATTTTCAATAAAAAAGTAACGGTAAAATGAAATGGTAATCCGTGGTTCAGTTTCAGCTACCAGCATTTTTTTTAGCTCAGCCTGGCTGAGACGGTTGTGCAAAATGGCCATATTAATTAAATTTGATGGATGCTTGTAGGGCAAACCAAATTATAAGCTGTAAAGATAAGGGAGTTCAAGAATTCAAGAGTTCAAGGTTGAAAGTTCAAAGTCAAGTTTAAAATAATTTAAAGTTTTTTATAAAATTGTGGTGTGTTACTTGTTGTCAGTCGTCTGTGGTCCGTGGTCTCTCATCTGTAGTCGGTCGTCTTCAGTCCGTCGTCTATCACCCGTCTTCCTTTTCTATTACAAACTTACTGATACTGAATTATCACTTCCGCTCCGTCTAATGCTTCCTCCTAAAAGCCCGCCGCCACCAATTCTTATACCTGTAGATACATTATTATTCCTGTCATACCCAATTACAGCATCAAGCCTAAATACTTTAAATATATTTTCAAGCCCACCAAATACTTCTATGTAGTTATTATTTTTATTTACGTAAAATGCGTTGCTGCCTGCAACCAAATTCCAGTTTAATTTTCTAAATAATGGAATTTTATTGGTAAACAATCCATTAAAATGATGTTCCACATGACCGAAAGAATATAAACTTTCTGTTGTACTGTTCCCATAATAAGATGCCAATTGAAAACTATTTACATATTCGCTCGCAGATGCGGTACGGTTACCATTAAAATGTTGAAAATCCTGTATGTAAACTTTTTTACTATTTAAAAAACCACCAACCCCTAATTTATATTTTATGGTTCCCAGTAATTTTAAATTTTTATCATCCTGTACGGTAAATCGCCATTTGTCAAAATCGACATCACTGCCCAAAAAGTTGTTTATTCCTTTGGTATAATTTAAAGTAAATGTTGGATACTTTGAACCGATGGCCATTTTATAATTTGGAAATTGAATGTAGCGTTGTCCTGGTTTAAATGTAATAGAACCACTAATAATTACTGCCTGATGAGGAGTAAACTGAGCAGCAATTCTTTCATTAGGATAATTGGGTGTTAATGTATTACTGTCTTTCTTAAAAAAGGTAAAATTGGTAGAATTGTCCAGTGGTTTTCTATCTTCGTATAAACCTGAAACCCTTAACTGTAGGCCATTTTCATAACGTTTGTTATAGCTTATGTTTCCGAAATAATTTTCATAAGTCTTTAAATAATTTTTACCATAAAAAAGAGTACTAATGGTATTCCGTATTGGTGGAAAAGCTCCTTCCCTATTAAACTCAGTAACTCTCTTCCCACCTGCAAATGAAATAGAATATCGTTTTAATTTCATTGATGTGCTGTCCGTACTTCTACTGCTATAAATTAGTGTGGCAGATGGGTTAAAATGCCGGTTATTAAAACCGTATCGCATAACAGGTTGCAAAGAAATATTCGATCCTTTTTTACGGTTTCTCTTTGTAATGTAACCCTTTAAATTTACAGCTATACCCTCTGCAGGATTGTATTCACTATTAAAAAGCAATGGCTCTATACCATAATAATAATTGGCAGTTTTAGTAAGATGATATCTACGTATGCCCGAGTTAAAAATGCTGAGCGGTTTTATTTTGGGTTGTCTTTTATTTACAGAATCAATAGACCTTCTGCTCGTTAAAGAATCTTTATCCACTTTAAAAGCACTGTCTTTCTTTTTATAATCCAGCTCTTCTTCCAGTTCCAGCGGTACAGCTCTTGTACTATCCCAATATGCAATCGATTTTTTATTTACGTTGGTATCATATTTAATTACAACATTGTCAAAATATTTTTTCGAAAAATTAGGACTTACATCGTAATCAGAATATACAGTCAAAAAATTTCCACCAGCTTCTACTCCAAATTGTTTAAAATTAAAATGTAGTAACTGGTTTTTTACCCTGCGTATATTTTTATCTACAGCTACATGCAACTGTGTTATTTGCAATGTATCCATTATCTCAAGTTGGGAAATTTTAGTAAGAATGAGGTCAAAGCTGTATATACTCCATTCATCATCTGCAATGTTTATTATGCCCGAAAAAAGTGGTTCGTATTTTCTTCTTGGTGTAACACGTATGCTGCTAATGCTTTTGCCATTTTCAAAAAAAGTACCTAAAAACTTAAATTTATAAAAACCAATGGCCCCATCTGCAATGGGAGAAACGAACCCACGAGGATTAAATTTTTCTGTAAAAACTTTTACATTGTTTGTATATAAACTAATGAATGCTGGAAAATTGAACCCAAAACCATCACTTCCACTTACTCTACTGCTAATAACTTCAAGCTTAAATTTATCTGGTTGCTTTACGCTTACTTTTGAAACAGATTCAGACAAATACACAATTCCTTTTCCGGATGAGTCAACACCCATTTCTTTTTTATCTTCTGTTTTTATTTTTTTTCCAAAAACTTTGTTCGGTAACGATTTTAAACGGATAATATCTTTCCCATAAATATTACAGGTAAATTGCTCCACCTGTTTAAAATAATAATTTCTTTTTTTTATGGCATTGCGTATTACTTCATAAGCGGGGTCTTCTCCGCCATTGGTTACAACAACCGTTTCCATACTCAACTTTTGTTCTGTAAGTACAAAACTTAGTTCGGTATCATTCTTTACAGTAACTGTTTTTTCAGCACTTGTAAAACCTAGGTTTTGGCAAACAATTGTGTAAGTACCTGGAATAACGTTTAGCGAAAATTTTGCCTTATCATTTGCACTTGCTCCTTTTGTTGTACCCTTAATACTTACTGATGCGTAAGGCAGTAAATCTCCCTGTGAATTAAAAACAGTACCGTAAATTTTTTGTGCTGATGATTGATAAGTAAAAAACAAAAGAAGAACAAGAGTAAATATCCGCATGGGTAAGTTTTTGGTAAAACGAATTTAGCTGCGAAACTGTTACAGAATTTGTAAAAGATTATTTAGCAATGATAATGGTTTTTTTTGTGTTCAGTTTTCTATTGATTCTTTTTAAAACTAAACTAAGCAGCAAAATAATTAAAGTGGTACCTCCAAATCCAACAAGAAAAGCTAGGCCCTCCATTCCACTGCAGGATAAATTACATGCCAACACTGCCACTCCAAACAGTAAAAAAAGTGCAATAAAAACAGATAAAATAATTAATAAAGTTTTTTGGGTTTTTGTTAAATCCTTTGTTTGTTTTACAGCTTTTATCTGTTTTTTTATAAGAGCTTTCTTATAGCTGTTACTCATTTTACTTACATCTTGAGATTTTATAGTATAAATAAAATTCTTAAGTAGATAATTTTTGGAAAGGGAGGAGTCTTTTGGAAGGTTAACAGTGGTGGAGGCAGTAGCTTTTTGTGTATTTACAAATAAATTTTTCCAATGATTACCAGTATATACTATTAATATAAAAGTAAGAAGTGCTAAAAGAAAATCAAATAATTTTTTATGAAAATAAAAACCATATCTATAGTATGTGGCTTTATCGGTTTTTTGGGGATATCCTATCCATAATATTAATAGAAGACATATACAAATATTATAAGTTAATGTTGGGATAGTTATACTTAATTGATTGATTAATTTCCCTACAAAAACACCTATAATATTTAAGGTTATCCAAAAAAGTACAATTAGGATTCTGCTGGTTAAAACATGGCTTTTTGCCCAATAAGAGATTCTTTTCATGATCTATAATTTATAAATAAAAAATCAAAAAAAAAGCACCAATCAAAAAATCTTAAGACACAAATCAACCAATTTAAATTTTGTAAAAGATTATGGTTTGGTAAAGACCTGCCTTAAAAATCTTCCACTCAACCCTCCAAAACCCGCTACGATACCGCCTATTAAACCAGTAAGCAAAAACAATAGAATAGGATTATCAGCTTTAATAAACAGTACCGACATTTTATGTACTAACAAATCATCATTGGCACTGCTTATGTAAAAACTTACTGCTATCCACAAAATAAATAAAGCCAAAAAGCCTGCGAGAAAAGCCAACCAAGGCTTTTGAGGTATTGCAAATGCCACCACAAATGCTGCAACAGCAATGATCCACCAAGGCATAAATAGTGATAATGCAAAACTTAATAAGGCAATTAATAAAAGAGATATAAAAAATTTCATTTATAAAAATTAAAAACGATAAAAAAATATTTTCAAACTTTGAAACTTGAATTTTAAACTTTGAGCCCTACCCTTTACCAAAATTCATCACCCATTTTACCCTACTATCTTTTGTTTCATCTCTCGTCATTAACCATAGAGGGTAATACATTCCTGCCGCCCACTGGTCTACAAACGCATCATAATATTTACTGCCGGGGTTACCATTTTGTCCACCAGGGTAAACGCCATACGCTTCTGTTTTAGCAGTAAGACTTACAATCATTCTCCAGCTTGGACCATGTTCTTCTCTAGTAGCATTAATCATGTTTCTGCCTCCCCCAATATTTAAATGCATTCTGCTAAAAGCATCCTGTCTTAATGAATGATTTATATGTGTGTCTTTATTCTTTGCCCATTCCAATTTTCCTGCGGCATCAATTTTTGTAAGTTCCACTACTGCTTCTTTAAATGATTTTGTAGCTATGTCTGCCAATGTTTCTTTTTGAGTTGTCGTTACATCATCAAAAAATTTATAAGCACTATCTCTTAAAGTGCCTTCTATTAAAGTGCTTTCAAATGGCAGTTGTATGGGTGTTGGTGCTTTTAAAAATTCATCTTTATATACATCAGCCTTAAATTTTTTATATAGTTCTTCAAAAACTGTAGCTCCTTTTGAGTCTGCATCATTTCTTAGATTCCATGAGCGCAACAGTGAAAAATATTTTATTTCTGTGGAATTCAACAAGGCTACATTTATGTTTTTTAAAAATACCGGCATTAATTCTTCTGCATAAATATTATAATTATCCGTTTGCAAAGCCATCATGTCTTCCGGTGTAATTTGTTGCATAGCTGCAAGCCTTTTATTTATAATTAAACCACGGGCTACGGGGTATTCTCTGCCTAAATAATAAGGGTAAGTACTGTCAGCCGGCTTTTGGTTTGCACTACTCACAAAACCTCTTTCGGGGTTATACTGAAAAGGTATTTCATTCTGGGGAATCATTCCCTGCCACATATAAGAACTATCAATGCCGGGCATTACAAAATCTCCCTGTCCTTTCCATTTTGCAGGCCACTCCCCTTGCGTACGCATGGCTATATCGCCATTCTTAGCTGCAAATGCACAATTTTGACCAGGCACTTTTAGGTTTTGTACAGCCTCCAAATAATCATTGTAATTTTTTGCACGGTTCATTAAATTAAACATGAGCAAATCATTGCTGGGGTCATGTGCCTTCCAGCAAACAGCATAATTTTTATTGTTGGTTTTTTTACTGCCACTAAAATTTTTATCGTACATCACCGGCCCAAACACCGTATAGGCAACGGTATCGTAATAATTAGGTTTACCTGCAACCTTTAATTCCTCAATTCTAAATTCTGTTTTTTTCCATTCGTTGTTAAATTTGTATTCTTTTCTGCTATCATCTTTAAATTGTATTTCGTAATAATCTCTCACATCTCTACCACCGTTTGTAACTCCAAAAGCACAACTGTCATTAAACCCAATGATAACACTTGGCGACCCCGGGAATGTAGCCCCATATGCATTAAAAGTTGGGGTAGATAATTGCATTTCGTACCATATAGATGGTAGGCTTAATTTTAAATGAGGATCATTACAAAGTATAGGCGCACCGCTTTTTGTTTTGCTTCCACTCACAGCCCAGTTATTACTGCCATTTGAAGGGTCAGGTTTTTCATTTTCAACAGCAGTTACAAAACCTTTATTTAAATAAACAGAGTCTGCATCATCAGGTGCAATTGGCTTTATTGCCGGTGCAGCATAAGTTGTGCCTTTGGGAATAATAGGGTCTAACGAATCCTGATTATTAGGATATAATAATGCAAAATCTTCTTTAGAAAAATATTGTTGTGCATTAGTCATTTCAAAATCTATATCATGGCCTGCAAGGTCGTTGCTCATTAATTTTAAAAACAGTGCAATTTTAAAATTACTCCATTGCTCAGGCTTTTTTCCCAGCAATTTATATTCAATAGGTAATGTACTTTCTGTAAGAGTTTTTATGTAAGCATTTACACCTAATGTGTACGCATCGCAACTTTGTTTTGTAATTGGATTTGCTTCCATTTCTTTCAACGCCACTTCTGCTGCATACGTCATTCCCAATCTTCTAAATTCTCTGTCGTGTTGTAGCGCAACATCTCCTACTAATTCACTTGTTCTGCCAGCTGCAAAATGGGTTTGCAATTCCATTTGAAATAACCTAAACTTTGCATGCAAATACCCTTGTACAAAATAGGCATCGTTTTCCTGTTCTGCTATGATGTGTGGCACCAATCTTTCATCAAAATAAACAGATACTTTTCCTTTTAGATCAGCAAATTTTAAATCTTCAGAGAAGTTTTTATCAGCAGGTTCTGCATTTTGCCAGAGGCCATGTTGCGGTGCCAGTAAAGCTCCTAATGGTGCTGGTGCAACCATTTTTGTGTTGAGTATTAAAATTAATAAAACAGTAATAGCTGCAGAAATAATGAAAGAAATTATTCTCATAAAATTAGTTGTGGGCGTAATTTAAAGTTTTTTAAAATATGAAGTGGGTGAAAAGTTTTAAGATCGGGTATGTTAATTTCTATTTTATAAATTACTCTTATAGATTTTTCATGTGCTGCTGCGCAGGGCTCCCATGTATTTAACCCATGGTTATGCAAAGTTGAACCCCTTCGAAATTCAGCATATTCTACAATACAATTTCCCAATCAATATTCTCGTCCTCCATCGCCCGATGATTTAAGCAAAAAACTTTTTCATTTTTTCAGTAAATGTTAGGGAACGCAAGCGCCCTATCTCTTATCATCTTCCGTCCCGCTTTACGCTATTATCTTTTTGCCTCAAAGGCAGGCAAAAAGGATAGCCGCTGCAATCGGGCGTAGAGCCTCAACTTTTTATCTCTTTTCAACATTTAATGATAGTGGCTTTTCTATAATTGTTTGACTTTCTTTGGTAAGAGCGTACTCCTCATTTATCTTTGCCACAATGGAAAACATTGATGTAAAAAATATTCTTGGCTTGCAACTCCCAACGGATCCTCGCTGGGTAAACCTTGCAGAAATGCAATTGGAAGAAATACTAACTGACCATGCCTACTGCGAGCAGAAAGCAGCCACCACCTGCATTACTCTCATACAAAAAAATTCAGAAAAAGAATTATTGGTGGAAGAACTTAGCCCAATTGTTACAGAAGAATGGGGGCATTTTAGGCAGGTGTTGGCAGAACTTAAAAAACGAGGGTTGGTACTGGGCAGGCAGCGCAAAGATGTGTATGTAAACGAACTATTAAAATTTATTATAAAAGGCGGAAGCCGAGATCAACATTTTTTAGACCAAATGCTTATCATGGCATTAATAGAAGCTCGTAGCTGCGAGCGGTTTAAAAGATTGAGTGAGGGTTTGGATGATGATTATATGCGAAAATTTTACAGGAAATTTATGGAAAGCGAAGCAGGACATTATACCATGTTTATAAACCTTTCAGAACATTATTTACCAAAAGATATGGTACGCAAAAGATGGAAAGAATGGCTTGCTTTTGAAAAACAATTAATGAATAGCGTGGAAGTGAGGGGCGATAGAATTCATTAAACATTTAAATAAAATATAAACTCTTTGGAAATTATAAATTGTTTGTTTCTATTGGAGTGCCTCGCTGAGCCTGTCGAAGCCGATGTACTACTATAGACCCGCCTTCGACAGGCTCAGGCTGACAGCTTAATAATTTGAAGTAGCGTTATGTTATAAATTTTATTAGGAGCTTGTCTAATCCGGCAAGAAAAAAAACATACAAGTCTCTTTTAGTTTTATCCTCGTATCCTCGGGTCAATAACTGCATACAAAACATCTGCAACAATATTTATAAAAATAAAAATTACTGCGCTAAAAAGCACAGCACCCATCACCACCGGATAATCTAATTTCTCCAAAGCGTTTACTGTTACTTTTCCGATTCCTTTCCAACCAAAAATATATTCTACAAAAAAAGCACCTGCCAGTAATTCTGC
Source organism: Ferruginibacter sp. (assembly GCA_031424845.1). Taxonomy (GTDB): domain Bacteria; phylum Bacteroidota; class Bacteroidia; order Chitinophagales; family Chitinophagaceae; genus Ferruginibacter. The sequence goes on along the minus strand of JANPIF010000356.1, from coordinate 4,536 downwards.
AAACCAACCTGTAATAGCAGTTACCACAGGGTTTAAAGCATTCCGTAATGCATGTCTAAAAATTACTGTCCTTTTTTTTAACCCTTTTGCATAAGCAGTTCTAATAAAATCTTGTTGCAATACATCCAGCATGGAACTGCGGGTAAGTTGTGCTATCACTGCAAGTGGACGAATACCTAAAGTAAACGCAGGCAAAATAAGGTTCTTTATTGCCAGATATTTTTCACCAGTTACTTCATCTATTTCATACAGACTTCCAGTAATATTTAAACCTGTGTATGAATGAAGCAGGTAACCAAAAAAATATGCAATGATGATAGCAATAAAAAAAGATGGTGCAGAAATACCGGCTATACTTGTAATGATAGCTGTTTTATCTATCCAGGTATTTTTATTAACTGCTGAAAGAACTCCCAATAAAATACCAAAAAAACAGGCAAACATCATAGCAGTTAATGCAAGTATCAAAGTAGCAGGCAATGCTTCTGCAAGTACATCAGTTGTATCTTTTTTTGTTTGATAACTTTTTCGGAGATATGTAATTTTTATCCCAAATTTATTTTCTCCGCCAATAAAAAAACCTTTTAATTCTTTCTTTTTAATATCTTCTTCAGAATGAAAAGCAATGGGAGAAACATCATTTACATACAATAAAAATTGCTTCCATTTAGGCTGATCCAGGTAAAGGTCTTTGCGAATATTATCCAGGGTTTTTTTATCACCGGTTTGCCCTACAATAAGCCGTGCAGGATCCCCAAACCCCTGAAACATTACAAATACAAGTGCTACCACGCCAGGCAACACAAGTAATGCATAAAAAGTTTTTTTTAAAAGAGAATTCAATTATAAGAATTTATTTTACTTAGTAACTAACTTAAAATACTATTGTATAAATTGATAAAAATATTTGAACCAGTTTATAAATCATAAAAGTTCCCTTCTATTTGAGTGTCAGGGTGAGCCTGTCGAACCCGCTCCTGTTAACTAACCCGCCTTCGACAAGCTCAGGCTGACATTGTAAAAAATTGAAATTACTAATGCATTATTATTTAATATTATCAAAATCTGTCCAACTCCATTTATTTTTTACAACAGGACCATTCATTAAGTAAAGTGTAGGATTTACCCTTGCAACAGTTTTCATAACTGTAGCATCGCAGGTGAGAAAAACTGCATTTTTAATTGTTGCAGCAAACCTTTCTTTTACCTGTTTCAATTGAGAAGTAACCACAAATATTTTTTTCCCATTTGATAACATCCTGTTTACAAATTTTACATCCTCATCCCATTTCTTAGGATAATTATCCAAGTCTTTTATATACAATAAATAGTATTCTCCTGCTGTATTTAAAATTTCATTGGTACTATCTGTTCCATTTTCTGTAGTGAGAGAAAAATCGCTTATTACCGGAATGTTATTGCTACCTTTTTGTACTAGGGTTTGTTTTCTATCAACAAATGTCCAGGTACTATCTGGTAAAGCATCGGTTTTAAATTCTTTTTTTGTACCATCTTTTTCGTAAATAAAAATGTAGTCAAACTTATCAGGTATTGCATTGGCGGGCATTTTACGGAGCTCTACTATGTTATTGTCTTTCTTGTAAGGCAGACAGTCTATTAATGGTAAGTTTCTTAACACATGCCATTGTAAAAATAAAACCAACGCAGTAGCTCCTAAAATATACAACCACATAAACAATGGTTTTGCTATTGGCATTATATATTTTGTGTTAAATAAAAGCAACATCACAAGAATCAATAAAACAATATCTTTTGTAAAAGTTTGTACCGGCGTTAATGGAATACAATCTCCAAAACAACCGCATGCTCTAATTTTTCCTGTAAACAAAACGTAAGATGTGAGGAAAGTAAAAAACAACATCAGCAACAACAATATCCAAACGGTCAATTTTTTCTTCCATCCAATTAGCAGTGCGACACCCACAATTACTTCCAGCGTTATCATTATTACCGAAAAGGTTAAGGCATATTGATCCAGACTTTTCATAAGCCCGGGCATAAAGCCACTGCCTGCCCAAGCTTCAAAAAATTCCTGCATTTTAAATGCCAATCCTTTGGGGTCAATAGCTTTTACCAACCCTGAAAAAATAAATAAAACTCCGGTTAGAATTCTTGCAATGGTTACTAAAATTTTCATTACTATTTTCTTGGTTTAATGTTTTCCTTCGCTAATTAATATTAATGCAAAAACAGCATAATTCAATATATCAAAAAAGTTTGCATCAATACCTTCACTTATTAAAGTGCTGCCATCGTTGGCAATAATTTGTTTTATTCTTAAAATTTTGGCAAGAGAAAGATCCACAAAACTTTGCTGGCTCATCTCACGCCATGCTTCTCCATAATCATGATTCTTATTTTGCATTAAAGCCTTTGCCATAGCTGCTTTACGGTCGTACATTTCTTTTACAATATCAACATCCAGTTCTTCAGGCTCATCACTATTTATATCCAATTGTATCAAACCAATAATAGCATAATTTAATATGCCTGCAAATTCACTTTTGATATCATCTTCTATTTTTTGTTTAATTCCTTCCTGTAAATTTCTTATTCGTTTTGCTTTTATATAAATTTGATCCGCTACAGAAATTGTTCTGTAAACACGCCACGATGTGCCGTAATCTTTTGTTTTTTTAAGGAAAGTATTTCTGCATGTTGAAATTATTTCATCATATTGCTCATCAGTATTCATTAGCCCGGTTTTATTCTTCATATTTTTGTGTAGCTTCAAAAATACAATTACTAAAGCAATGTTTACACTTAACTGCAAAGGAAAATTAATAACTACAGATGTGCCGCTTGTAATGGGTATTATCAATGCCACGCCGGACTCATTTTATAAAGGAGATTTAAATACAGGAATGGATGGTATATTAGCACTTGCAAAAAAAATGATAGATGATGGTGCAACAATTTTAGATATTGGCGGGCAAAGTACTAAACCTGGAAGCGAACCTATTTCCGCAGAAAAAGAGATTGATAGAGTTATCCCAGTAATCGGAATGATTCATCAGCATTTTCCTTCAGTAATTTTATCAGTAGATACTTACCAAAGTGCCGTAGCAAGTGCAGCAATAAATGCTGGGGCGAGTATTGTAAATGATATTAGCGCAGGAGAGCTGGATAAAGAAATGATTAAAACTGTCGCCGATTTACGTGTACCATATATATGTATGCACATGCGAGGCAACCCTAATACAATGCAGCAATATACTAGCTATGAAAACCTTTTAAAAGATGTATTAGATTATTTTGTTTTAAAACTAAAGGAATGTAGAGATGCAGGTATTAAGGATGTGATTATTGACCCAGGCTTTGGTTTTGCAAAAAATGCACCTCAGAATTTTACTCTTCTCAAAAATTTAAGCATATTTAAAATGCTGGATTGCCCATTACTTGCAGGTTTATCCCGAAAAAGTTCCATTTACAAAACACTTGGTATTACTGCAACAGAAGCATTAAACGGTACGACGGTTTTAAATACGCTTGCCTTAAATAATGGTGCAAATATATTGAGAGTGCATGATGTAAAAGAAGCTGTAGAAGCAGTTACATTAATGGAAAGTTATAAGATGGCATAAAAAACAGATTCAATTTTAAGAAAGTGTTTTTTGTTTATACTAAGTTTGCCAAATGATAAAAGCAGGTATACTCGGAGGTGGACAATTAGGTAGAATGTTATTACAAGCAGCAGCAAATTACCCGGTGGAAACATATATTTTAGAAAACGACAGCCAGTGTCCTGCTGCTCATCTTTGCCACCATTTTACAAAGGGTGACATTACCAATTTTGACGATGTCTATAATTTTGGAAAACACCTTGATGTACTTACTATAGAAATAGAAAGTGTAAATGAAGAGGCCCTTGAAAAACTTGAACAAGAGGGTATAAAAATTTTCCCAAACGTAGCCGCCTTAAAAATTATAAAAAATAAAATAACCCAAAAAGAGTTTTATAAAACGATTGAGGTACCATCAGGAGAATTTGTTGTTACAAATACTAAAGCTGACCTTAACCTCCATATAGGTTTTTTACCGGCGGTACACAAAATTGGTAAAGGAGGGTATGACGGTAGAGGAGTACAATTATTACATACAGAAAATGATTTTGAAAAAGGATTTGATGCGCCCTCAGTATTAGAAAAAATGGTGGACATTAAAAAAGAATTATCCATGATTATTGCTGTGAGCCAAACCGGTGAAACAGTTATTTATGAGCCTGTAGATATGGTGGTAGACCAGCGATTAAATTTATTAAATTACCAGATATGCCCAGCTGTAATTCCTGAAAATGTAATGTGGAAAGCAGAGGCAATTGCATTAAAAGTGGTGAAAGAATTAAAAAGTGCAGGTTTATTTGCAGTGGAATTATTTACTGATAAAGATGACAATGTTTTTGTAAATGAAACGGCGCCACGTGTGCACAATAGCGGTCACCACAGTATTGAAGCATGTTACAGCAGTCAGTTTGATATGTTGTGGCGGGTAATGCTTGGTTACCCGTTAGGCAAT
>JANPIF010000355.1:0-3781 GCA_031424845.1 Ferruginibacter sp. | reverse complement strand
CTCTGGCCCAAAACATAACACAAGAAATTCATAAAATTGACAACCGAATCACTTCAATTAACATAACTATAGATAAAAAAAATGCGCCCATTAGTAACTTTATAGGAACAGTTGGCGTAACGTATAAAAAATCCTATATCTGATGAAGTTTTTTTCTTTTCTATTTCTAATTATTTTTACTGGCTTCAATGTATTTGCACAAGATTATGCAGCACTCATAAAAGAGGCTGACAGATTAGAAGCAATACCCGATGAAAAAGCTGCTTTTTTAAAATTTAAAGAAGCTTTAAAAGTTCAACCAAACAGTTTGTATGCGCTTGCAAAATGCAGTGAACTTTGCTGTAGGGTAGGAGGTCGTGAAAAAAGTACCAAAGTGCGTGACGATTATTATGCTACTGCACAGGTGTATGCAAAAACCGCATTGAGGTTATATCCTAACAGTGATGAAGCAAATGTGGCTATGGCATTTTCTATTGCAAAAAGTTTAATGCTAAAAAGTGGTAAAGAAAAAATTACGGCAGTAAAAGAGTTGAAAAGTTATGGCGATAAAGCTGTAACACAAAACCCCAGAAATTTTAAAGCATGGCATGTATTGGGCAAATGGAATTACGAGGTAAGCAGCCTAAACGCTATTGAAAAAACTGCAGTAAAAGTTATTTATGGCGGGTTACCAGCGGCCTCTTTAAAAAATTCCATCATGTACTATGAAAAAGCTAAATCTTTGGCTCCTAATTTTACTTTAAATTATTTAGAACTTGCAAAAGCGTATAATAAAAACGATGAAAAAACAAAAGCGCTTACGCAACTGAATAATTTACTTGTCATCAAAAACCAAACAGAAGATGATCCAAGAATAAAGGCAGAGGCTCAAACCTTGATTGCTAAATGGAAATAAATTGTGTAAGGAACTTTTTTGATGAGTTGAGAGAAAAATAAACAAGAGTAACCTTTTTCAATTTCTATCAATATTTATTTGCCTTAATTGCTGCATGGGTGGAAAAGATGATTTATTAAGAATCTTCCAAAGCCTGCAAAATATCATCTGCTATATCATCAATATATTCCAAACCCACTGAAATTCTAATCAACCCTGGGGTAATGCCAACTGCATTTCTTTCCGCTTCAGTAAGTTTGGAGTGCGTGGTAGATGCAGGGTGAGATGCAATGCTGCGGCTGTCTCCAAGGTTGTTGGTCATGGATAACAGTTGTAAAGCGTTTAGAAACTTTCGTCCACCTTCCAAACCGCTTTTAATTTCGAACGTTACAATACCACCACCATTGCTCATTTGCTTTTTAGCAATTTCATATTGTGGGTGTGTTTGTAAAAAAGGATATTTTACATTATTTATTTTAGAATTGTTTTGCAGTTTTGTAGCCAGTTGCAATGCATTGTCGGCGTGTTTATCCATTCTTAAATACAAGGTTTCTAAACTTTTTGTAAGTATCCATGCGTTAAATGCACTAAGGGAGGGGCCTGTATTTCTTATAAATAAATACAACTCTTTAATGAGTGTTTTATTACCAACAACAACGCCACCAAGCACACGCCCTTGCCCATCAATAAATTTTGTGGCAGAGTGTATAACAAGGTCTGCACCAAAATTAAGGGGCTGTTGTACTGCCGGTGTAGCAAAACAATTATCTACTACCAGCAAAATATTGCGGGACTTACAAATGTTGGAAAGCAATTCAATATCAATAATATTTAAACCAGGGTTGGAAGGAGTTTCTACATACAACATTTTTGTGTTAGGCCGTATGAGGGTTTCAATTGTTTCAGGCTTGTCCATATCAAAATACGAATATTCAATTCCCCACTTTGGTAAATATTTAGTGAGAATAGTATGCGTAGAACCAAACACTGCAGATGCCGAAAGAATATGATCGCCAGCTTTTAAAAAAGTCATAAAAGTGCCAAACACTGCAGCCATTCCTGTTGCTGTAGCAATACCTGTTTCAGCATTTTCGAGTGCTGCTATTTTTGCAATAAATTCATCTACCGTTGGGTTCGAAAAACGGGAATATATATTTGCAGTAGTTTCATCATTTGCAAATGCATCTGCCATATCTTCTGCAGAATCGTATGTAAAACTACTAGATAAAAATAGTGGAGTGCTGTGTTCTTTTTGTGCGGTTTGTGCAGTTTGTAAACGAATGGCTTTTGTTATAGGGTGCAGTTCTTTCATAGCTGCAAAGATAATTAGCTTAGTGAAAAGCATCTTAATAAAAAGCTTCTCACTTTACAATATTCAAATATTAATTAGTGCTTCGCATCAAAAAAGTTATCATTTACTTTTACTTTAAAATTTATTGTTGCCCCTGCACGCCTGAGCGTTTCAGCAACGGAACAATATTTATCAATTGATAATGTTACGGCTCTAAATGCTTTGCCAGGTTCTACATCCCCTATAAATTCAAAAATAAGATCAATACTTTCCCATACGGAAGGTTCTTTGCCATGCTCTCTTTCACCATCAACCGCTATTTTAAAACTGCTGTATTCCTGCTTTTGTTTCTGCAAAATACTGATCACATCTACAGCACTGCAACCGCACAGTGCAGCCAGCATTGTTTGCATGGGGCGCATGCCTTTCCCTTGTCCACCTTGGTCTACAGGTATATCAATAAGCATACTATTGCCTGTAGCATCTGTAATGGTCATTCCATAATCTAAAGAGGTTCTTTCCGCAGTTATTAAAGCCATATTTTTTAATTTTTATAGCACAAATTTATGCGTATGATTTTAACAGATAAAATAATATAGTTTTTGATATGCAATACTTCCTAAAAAAACTACTGTTGCAAATTCTTCAAATCATCATTCCATTTAAATGTAAATTTTAAAAAAAAATTACGATGCCTTTAAAAAATATCAAAACGTTCTTTTTTAAAAATCCTTTTATGAAACTGTCAAATTATTAATTGAAGGAAAAATGTATTGTGATAATATTTTATATTAACTTACCAGAAGAGAATTTTGAGGCAATTGAAAATTCTTGAAGCACAAAACTGTTGTTTATGAAATCTGCCGATAAAATTTTACCAATAGGCATTGCATTACTTCTGGCAGCCATCCTAGCTCTTGTTGCAATATCAATTAATAAATCAAAAAATACGGACAGCACGGCTAAGTCAGTAGCACAAATACAGGAAGTATTGTTTCAATCTGAAAAAATACAAACCCTAATGCTACATAATGAAACCGGTTCCAGAGGTTATATAATAACGGGTAGCAAATCATTTTTAGAACCACTGCAAAAATCACAAAAAGAAATTTATGATGCACTTGCAAGTTTAAGAGTACTCACAACCGATAATGCCGTGCAACAAATCAATATTGATTCACTCTCTTTGTATATAGATAAAAGAATAGCTTTTTCAAAGCGATCTATTGATGTGTATGATTTAAATGGAGCCAATGCAGCTACAGCCCTTGTTGCACAAGGCGAAGGAAAATTATATACAGACTTTATCCGGTTATATATAAATAAAATTCAGGCGGCCGAAAATATAGAACTCACAGAAAGCAATCAAGCCAGGGAAAAGGCAGCCAGTTTATTGAACAATATTCTTTTTACATTAATATTTGTGGTATTAATTTTTGTTATTGTACTGCTGATTATTTTCCGTATTCAGCTTGCTGAAAAAAATAAAAGCAGGCTCGAACTTGTAAGGCTTATTCGTATTAAAACCATTGAACTTAATCATGTGTTTGAGAGGATCACCGATGCCTTTGTAGCACTGGATACCAACTGGTGCTTTACCTATATGAATAAAAAAG
>JANPIF010000354.1:0-6286 GCA_031424845.1 Ferruginibacter sp. | reverse complement strand
TCACCCGGAATGGACAATGACGGTAACTACTATAAGCAATGGTGCAAGACAAATTTTACTAAACCCGGGCGCACCAGAAGTATGGGAGCATATCATTGGTTCCATAATGCATGTGGTAAGAAATTACGATGTGGATGGTATTCATTTTGATGATTATTTTTATACCAGTACAGGCCTTACAACATACAATGATGATTCTGTATATGCTATTCACAATAGAGGAATAGCTTTAAGAGCAGACTGGCGGAGAAGTAATGTAGATACACTGATCAAAAGATTAAATGACAGTATAAAATCTGTAAAGCCATGGGTGAAATTTGGTATTTCACCTACCGGTATTTGGAGTACTTATAATGCAACCACAGAACCCAATGGAAGTAATACATCAACCGGAGCTACCCAACATAAAAAAGATTTGTATGCAAACAGCCGCTTATGGTTGCAACAGGGCTGGATAGATTATTTAGCACCGCAGGTTTATTGGTATATCGGTCAGACAGGTTCTGATTATAATATTCTTGCGCCATGGTGGAGCAATAATAATTTTGGCCGACATATTTACATGGGACAAGCAGGTTATAAAGTAGGGGATGTTGCACAGAATGCTGCATTTGCAACAGACAAAACACAAATACCAAGGCAAGTGCGTTTGGATAGATCGCTTGCCGGTATCCATGGACAAATTATTTACAATACCACAAGTCTGCGTAATAATCCTCTTGGATTTAGGGATAGTTTAAAATTAAATCTATACAATCGCCCAGCGCTATTACCCACCATGTCATGGAAAGATAATACAGCACCCAATCCTGCATCAGATCTTACAGCAGCAATTTTACCAAACAATACAGTGTCACTTTCATGGGTAAACCCAACTCCAGCAGTTACTGCAGAAATGGATATTGTAAAACGTTTTGCTATCTATAAAGGGGTAAACACAATGCCCGATATTAATAATCCAGATCATCTTATTGCCATCACAAATACAGATGTCTCTTCTTTCATTGATACAGCTATACTGCCAGCAAATACAGCCTACAATTATGTTGTAACGGCCATTGATAGGTTATACAACGAATCTGTTGTGAGTAATACAGCTAGTGTTGGAGCAGGGCCTCTACCACTTAATTTGATTTCGTTTGATGTACAAAAAACACCCAACAATACTGCATTAATTAAATGGGAGACTGCCAACGAAATAAACACACAATATTTTGATGTGGAAAGGGCATTTGAGAATAATAACTTCAAAAAGATATTATCTATAAATGCAAATGATGGAACCTTAACTTACAACTATAATGCTACCGATTATAATTTAAAACAAAATGGTACTTATTATTACAGATTAAAAATGGTTGATAAAGATGCTGCGTTTACAGTAAGCAGTATCAAAAAAATAACTATCAATAATGCACTTATTGAACTTTCAGTTTATCCAAATCCTATAACGAAAGGCAACAAACTACAATTGCAATGGCCAAATGTAAATGGGAATATTATTTACCATCTAATGCAAGCAAATGGTAAAACGGTAATACAGGGTAACATTCAGTTTTATGGAGGAGTGGCCAATATTATTTTAAGCAACAATTTAGCCGTTGGTAATTATGTTTTACAATGTTTTAAAAATGGAAAAACGCATAGTGTAAAAATAGTTGTTCAATAATATATTTAAGTGGCAGGTAATTTTTATCTGCCACTTTTTTTTGTCAAAATTATTTTAGCTTAGTTTTTTGCATATACATCTAGTGGTTATTATACACCGGCATATTCCAATATTTTTTTTCCATTAAAAATTGCCAGACTACTGGTATTTGTTTTGGCAGCAAGTATCATAGCCTTTGCTAAAATGTTTGTAGGTAAAGGTTTTTGAGAAAGTAAGAGTCCTATTTTGTTGAAGGATTGTATTATTCTTATTCCTACAATTTCTCCTTTTCTATCACTGTCTTTTCTAATTAATATTGGTGGTTGAAAAATAGCAAGGTTTCGAAATTGTAATGCTTTAACTGCTACTTCTAATTGCCCTTTCATTTTTGGATAGAACATGATTGAATTAGGAGACGCTCCGCTGGATGATACCAAAACATAATTTTCAACTTCATTCTCCTTAGCTGCTTTTGCAAATTGATATTGGTATTCATAATCTATTTTCCATTGGGCTTCTTTACTGCCTGCTGATTTAAGAGTGGTGCCAAGGCATGAAAACAATATATCTCCTTTCACTAAATTTTTCCATTCTTCGTTCTTGTCAAAATCTATTACATGCACGGTTAATTTTTCATGTTTTATATCAATGCTTCGGCGCAAAAAAATATCCACTTTATAAAAAGAATCATCTTGTAATAAAAGTTCCAATAAATCTTTGCCGGTAGCACCTGTAGCACCTACAATTAAAGCATGTTGAGCTTTGTTTTTACCTGGTGTGTCTTTCACCATATTTATATTATTTAAATGCTAAACTCACAAGATTGCTATGGCAAAAAAGTAACTTTTCCGTTTTCTACATCATACACTGCACCAACAATTTTTATCTCACCATTTTGTTCAAGTTCCGCAATGATGGGGCTTTCCCTTCTAATACGGTCTATTGTTAAATGTACATTCAGTTCGGTAACATTGTTTACAAAAGCTGCATTGGTGCCAGTTCTGTTTTCAGCTGTTTCTTTTTCGTTGTATATAGCTGGTTGTATTTTATTTAATAGTGTAGTTAAATTACCCAATTCTACATTGTTACAAGCGCCCACTATGGCACCGCATTTTGTGTGACCAAGTACAAGTATAATTTTTGTGCCCACTACTTTTGTCCCAAATTCCATACTGCCTAAAATATCTTCATTTAATATATTGCCGGCAATACGAATGCTAAAAATATCGCCAAGGCCTTGGTCAAAAATAAGTTCAGCAGAAGTGCGGCTATCAATACAACTTAAAATAGTGGCAAATGGAAATTGTCCCTTTGCCGTCTCGTTTACTTGTTGTAATAAATTGCGGTTAGATTTTTAATTGTTTATAAATCTTTCATTACCTTCTTTTAAAATGTCGAGGGCTAAATCTGGTGTTAAATTACTTTGGGTTTCTTTCGAATGAGTATACATGTTGTTTAATTATTAATTATTTATAATTGATAAAATTTATTTGGTTGTTTAATCTCCGGAATATCCTTTTCTTTTAATAATTGTTTTATGTTTATTTCGATTGTATTAGCAATTGTAGTAACCGGAGTATCTGTAGGTTCATTACTAAATGGATCTTGCAGATTGGTTGCCGATTTTTCTAACAGAAAAAAAGTAGATGAAATAATTAATAATAATGGAATTTCAAAACGACTTTCAATATCTCTTAATGCAATACAAAGCGTGATAACAAATATATAAATAAAAAAATGTAAAAAAAGTCTATAGGTGGAGGGGAAAATGGTATTTTTTATTCTTTCTGCCATACCCATTGAGTTAGAAAAATTTATTAAGGTATTATTTATCTGAATTTGGCTGTAAATATCGAGTTGTTCTTTTTCTTTTAACTCTGCAATTTGCAAAGCATTCATTTGAAGTAATGCCAACGGTTTATTATGGTGTTGACTAAGGGTTGCCATATCATTCGGAGATAAATATTTATTTAAATTTTCCATGGGGTCTAATCCACGCAGGCTCTGCCCTAAACTATAACACCATGCTATTTGTCTATGGGATAATTGAATTATATCTTTTTCATTTTTTTTATTAATGAATGATTGTAATTGTAATACAAAACTTCTGCTATCGTTTACAATACTGCCCCAAATTTTACGGGCTTCCCACCACCTGTCGTAAGATTGACTAAGTTTAAAAGATAAAATTACTGAGATAGCGGTACCTAAAAATGCTGGAATAGAAAGAGGCATTTCAGGAATGGTTTTCTTAAATTTTTGTGTAAAATAATATACAACCATTGCAATGGCCAATACATATATGATCTCAAATTTTATTTTATTAAGTATAAAATGAAACGGTATTTTTTTATTGAGCAACATAATATTTCCAATTCTTTATTTGAATAACATAAATCCAATCAATAATTTACCATCATACAGACCAATATGTTTAAATAATGATAAAAGAAAAAACCCAAAATTGCTTATAAATGCAATTTTGGGTTTCATCATAAAAACAACTTAAGAAATTTCAATAAGTCTTGGTTGTTTTTGTTTTGCATGTTCCATTTTAGGAATTACTAAATGCAATACACCATCCTCGTACTTTGCCTCAATTTTATTTATATCAACCACATCATTTTGTAAATTAAAAGTTCTTGAAAATGATTGATAACTAAATTCACGGCTGTTGTACTTTACATCTTCTCTCTCTTCTGATTTGGTAGATTTTTCTGAACTAATTGTAAGGCGGTTGCCCTCAATTTGTACTCTAAAATCTTTTTTTGTCATGCCCGGCGCAGCCACCTCTACTTCATAATTATCTGATGTTTCCTTAATGTTCACTGCCGGGATAGTGGTGTTGGTGTCAGAAAAATTTGACAGCCCCCAATTAAAAATGTCACGGCCAAGGAAATCATCAAAAAGTGCTGGGAAATGGTTTAGCATACTGCCGTTTCTTTTTACGATTGTCATAATTTACCTCCTTTTAAATTGGTTAAAAAATTAGTTATAATAATAAATAAACAAACAAAATGCCATCAGTATTATTTAATAATTAAGGCTGAAAATTTTGCAGAAAACTGAAATTTTTACAAAGTTAAAAAGTCAAATTTTCAGTAGAGTTCTTTGAGTTTTTTTTGAAAAGGTTGTTAGTACGGGAGGTAAAATAAAATAGTTTTATATTTATTAAGGGAGAAAATAAATATAGAGGTAGAACGCAGTATACAAAACGTTCGCCTTACGGCGGTAATAGACTTTTTTACTTCGGTTTTATACGCTAAGTTTTCATCATTTAACCCGCCTGATTAAAACTTATTCTTACTAGTGGTGCTAATTGTTGGCTAATTTTTACCAATAACTTTTATATACTTTTTTAATATAATTCTCCATTTTTTTTAAAAAAAGGATTCCCTTCCGCAACAATGCTTTAGGTGCCTCTTGTTAATTCCTTACTAATTATCCAACCATTAATATTTACTTTTAAAATATTGTTGTTTTTTTGGATACAAATGGCGCAATCATCAATGAAATATCCTTTCCTTTTAATTTTTTTAATAGTGTTTTCTGTACAGGCATTTTCGCAGGTAACGGTAAATGTTTACTGGACGGAGCAAACAGAAATGGATAAAAAAAATACCATTTATTATGATGCAGATAAAAAATTGGTGTGGGCAGATTTTAAAGGTACACCGGCACCGCCAAGTAGAGTAGCGGCTATTACTGCATCGGGTTTTGGCTACAAGGCAAACATGCACTCATCTGGCGGCAAGGGCGAAATAAATATTTCGGTGTATTGTTATTTTAATAAAAACAGCTCGTGGGTGCGCCCCGGCAAAACCACCGCTTATATTCTTAACCATGAGCAGCACCATTTTGATGTGAGCTATTTGGCGGCCAATGTTTTTATAAACAAATTAAAAAATACGGTAATTACCACTTCCAATATTAATACTTTGCTGCCCCGCATTTATAAAGAGTGCTGCGATATTATGAATAAAATGCAGGACGATTACGATGGACAAACCATGAATGGTCAACTGGAAGATAAGCAGCAAAAATGGAATGGTTTTTTTGAAGAAAAAATTCCGCTTCTTACAAAGTAACAATGAGCACTGGTATCTTTAATTCATGCCTTACTGCATTCACAGTTTCGCCATACAATATATCTTTTACCCCTGTATGCCCGTGAGCACCCATTACAATTAAGTCTGCCTTTTTATCTTTTACAATGCGTACAATTTCTTTCACCCTGTTTTTGTAACCTATCTCTGCTGTGGCTTTCAGCCCTCTTTCTTGTAATTGTGCTACGTAGCTTTGGAGTTGTTGTTTGTCTTTATTTGTTTCGTGGTCGTCACTTTGCTCACCCCATAATTTTGCGGAAACACTTTCTACAATATGCACCAATAAATAGTTTGATTGTGGGTTTCCCTGCCCAAGTGCATAGGCAATAATTTTATGGTCGTCTTTACTAAAATCCAATGCAATGGCAATGTTATTATAAAGAGGAATATTTAAGTGAGGAAGTAAATTATCTGCACCATGCATTTCAATAGATTTCTCTCTTACTTTCTTTTTAAACAGCGGAAAAAAAGTTATGTAAACTAAAACACTACCAAAGAAAAGTGCGGCCCCAATCAATAATAATTTTGGCAA
>JANPIF010000353.1:0-1093 GCA_031424845.1 Ferruginibacter sp. | reverse complement strand
GAATGAAGTAAAGAACCAATTTACGTGGCCAAATTTGGTAAGGAGTTTGGCGATATTCTTATTGATTTATTCCCTTGTAATATTTGCAGGATTAAAGGTTGTAATTGTTTTATACTCGCTTTGCTATGTAGTTGATGCAATATTTAATTTTAGAAATCTCTTTAGTAGAAATCGGTTCACTGGAAAGAAAAAAGTTATTTCTAAAAAAAGAAAAAATCTTTTGATGCTTCAATCGCTACCATCTTTTGGACTATTACCCTTCTTCTATTTTCAATTTTTAGTTCAACATTTTTTGAACGTTTTTAATGACGAATTTGTTTACTCAGAAAATCAAAAAATATTTTTTATATTATTTTTATTTATAGGAAGTATTTTATTTCTATCATCGAGCTCCATTGCTAAGGGCGTATTGAGCAAAGCAAAAAAATTATATCCGGAAGCATTTGCAAATTCCTAAGTGTGCAATAAAAAACCCGGAATCTCTTCCGGGTTTTTTAAAATTATTTTTTCATATACATTACTTCTTTTACCAACTTCACTGTTCGGGCTACATCCGGTAAATAAAGTGCTACCAAGTTAGGTGCATAGTGCATAGGTGCATCTACAGAAGTAATTCGGCGAACCGGAGCATCTAAATAATCGAAACCTTCTTTTTGTATGCGGTAAGCAATTTCAGAACTTACACTTGCAAATGGCCATTGCTCTTCTACAATTACCAAACGGTTTGTTTTCTTTACGCTTTCTAAAATGGTAAACCAATCAAGCGGACGAATAGTTGCCACATCAATTACCTCTGCTTCTATTCCTTCTTTAGCTAATTCTTCTGCAGCACCCAATGCCACTTTCATCATTTTATTAAAAGAAACAATCGTTACATCTTTCCCTTCTCTCTTTATAAAACACTTACCAATTGGTAAAACATATTCTTCTTCAGGCACTTCACCTTTTTCTCCATACATTACTTCACTCTCCATAAACATTACAGGATCATTATCTCTTATCGCAGCTTTCAATAAACCTTTTGCATCGTAAGGATTGCTTACAGATATTACTTTTAAACCAGGAATATTTGCATACATGCTTTCAAAAGCTG
>JANPIF010000352.1:0-1523 GCA_031424845.1 Ferruginibacter sp. | reverse complement strand
TTTGCCAGGTCTTGCGCACCCATGTATGTTTGTTTACCATCTATTAAAACTATAACCCCTTGTTTGCCTTTTAAAGATATTTTTCCATCTTTATCTACAGATACGCCTGGTGATTTTTCAAGCATTTCCATTGCTGTACCTGCAGAGCCAGTAATGGAAGCTTCTACATTTATTACTGTCTTATCCAATTTACGCTCAATGAATGCTTTTTTTGAAACGACAGAAACGTTATCCATCGTTTTTTCTACCGGAACCAAGGCTATAGTATTTAAAACTGAAATATTATTTTCAAATATTACAAATGCAGGAGAATAAATTTTTTGATGGCCCATGGCAGAAACACTTATTAAAAAGTTTCCGCCAGTCTTATTTTCAATTAAAAAATTTCCAGCGTCATCGGTTAAAACACTTTTTAGGATGGAAGAATCCTCTGAATTCAGTAACGAAACGGTGGCAGCATTAATAGCTTTTGAATTCTTTTCAATTATTTTTCCTTTTACCGCTGTTTGTTGAGCAGAAGCAAATACGCCATTAAATGCTAATGTTAAAATTAAAATTATCTGTTTCATGTTGCTTTTATTTAGTTCTTTAGTTTGATAAATACTAAACAAAGCTATGTACTTTGCATTGCATAGTACAATGTTTAATAATGAACGGCAATAAAAAAGGATGACCGGCAATTTTAAGTTGCCGGTCATCAATTAAAACAAATTTTTTATTATTTTTTGTATGTTACTTTCGCATATATGATCGTAGCCAAACCCGCTACAATAAGCATTAAAGCAATCTCTTGTGCCTGAGAAAGTGTTATTCCTGAAACATTGTACGCTTTATTTACCCGAACAAGTTCTACAACAAATCTTTCTATACCGTTCATAACCAAATAAATACCGAACATCAGAAATGGAGCTTTTATCTTTTTCCTTATTCCCCATAGTAAAAGAAATAACAAAGTACATAATATAGTTTCATATAAAGGTGTAGGAAAAACTGGTTGAGGTAGCACACTATAATGCTCATCTTTAATGCCTGGAATTACAACTCCATCATTATTTACATTTTGCGGATAACTGTATGCAAAAAACCAATTGGGTAGATATGATACTCCTTTAATGTTTCTATTTGGCACTTCCTGCAAGGATGGATATGTACGATCAGTTACATAAACCAACTTTCCGGTGCTATCTTTTACCTTTCCTTCTAAGAAATAGGTTGAATTGTTTTGCAATGTTTTTTCAAAATCGCCAGGTGCGGCAAGTGATAAGTTACCAAATGCATCAGCTTTGTAAGCGCTGTTTGGTATGCCCCAATCGCCATCGCCCGCTACTTGGCAACCAATACGCCCTACTGCATAAGCAATCATGAGGCATGGAGCAGCAGAATCTACCAAATGACTGATGGTAATTCTTTTTTTGTAAGCATACCAACAAACTGCAATAGCTGCTAAAATTAATCCGCCATAAAACGTAAGTCCACTTACGGAGAATAATTTGCCAACAGGATCAGCCATAAATTCATCCCAA
>JANPIF010000351.1:0-14065 GCA_031424845.1 Ferruginibacter sp. | reverse complement strand
ATTCGGATTAGATTTAGTAAGCTGGAAACAGTTTCTTTTTGATATTGTGGATGATAATAAAGCTCTACTTCATCAAATATGAGATTTACTGATTGATAAGAAGAAACATGTTTTTCAATATTTCTTCTTCTGTTTTTATTTATAGATTCTAAGTTTCTTAAATGGTAAATTACAGAATTCAATGAATAAATTTTTTGTTTTTCTCCTGAACTTAAATCGTCAAAGTAGCTTTCATCAGTAAATTTAATTTTGCTTACAAAGAAAGGAGGCGGCAAATAATCAATCAGTTCAGTAAACCATTCATTTCGTTTTAAACCATTCAATTTTCTTACGACTGAACCTAATTCAAATCGCCCTTGTAAATTATTCCCTGTGGGTAGATCATAAATGTCCTCTCTTAAAAAATTTAAAGTTTGTCTTACTTTTAAAGTAATATGGCTTCTATCTTCGTTTAACTCATTAACATAAGATTTAGCATTATTTTGAATCAATTCATAATTATCTGGTCGTTCTTTAACTTTAGCGGGTCTTTTATCAAAATCTCCAAAAGCAACGTATCTTGATGGTATTGTGATTATTTTATTTACCAAATAAACTTCGGCTAATTCTTTTAAGGGTGTATTAATTTCTGGATATTTAAAAACATTTCCAAACATTAATTCAAAAAGAGGTTTTAAAATCAATCCCCGAAATTTTTCGATGTAAGCTGGTGTAAATCTCAATTCCCCATTAGATAGGAATTTGTATTCCTTATTCTGGTCAAAAGAAACTTCAATTCCTTCAATTGGCGATTTATAATTAATCTTCTTGTAGCTTGGAATGCTTAGGATATTCGAAAGTAGTCTTGAACGGGTCAGTAGTGTTTCAATATTTACGTCTATTTTTCCTTCATTCCGAAATGGATTTATTACCACTGGCATTTGGTAGCCGTCATTCTTATGAAAAAATGATTTTAGCCAAATACCACTATAATTAGAGTTGAATGCGTAAAAAGAGTAATTAACTATCACTGAATAAAAGAAATTGTTGAGTTCACTATAAGCTTTCAACGAAAGTTTATCATTCCTGAAAATATCATTCTTTTCTTGGCTTGACGCTGATTCTAAATAATGTTTCCCTTTATTTATAACTAATTTGTAATACTTTTCATACAGCAGATAATAGATTTCAACTTTTAACCCATTTTCTATTTCTACAATATCTTTTTTATATCTACTCAACTCATACTTTTCTGCATTTTTTGAGTCTTGTATAATGAAATTTTCGGGGTCAACTAATTCTAAGCTGTTTGAAACAACAAATATCGATAGTAAGAGTAAGTCAATGAGGCTACTTTTTCCTGCTCCGTTTTTCCCTACAATTGCTGAAACATTAATGTTGATAATATCCCCATCAATTTTTTTGATTGAATAAAGATTTTCGGGAACTGTTTGTTTGTATTGAACTGAAATAATATTACCATCATAACCAACAGGTTTGCCCTGTTCATTTTTAAGGATGTAATCATTACACAAATTGTATACTTCACCTGCTACAAGGTTCTTTAGAAACTTTGCATCTATTCCTGCTAATGGTCTAATGGCTATTAATTTAAAACTCATTTGTTAGATATATGTTTTTCTTTGATTCATTTGCTTTCATTTTAATCCTGGCAATAACTTTTGCAACCATTCAAACTGTTTTTGTTCGTTTGGTTGTGTAAACCAGTCTCCTTTGTATTGTTGTATATAATCTAATGCTTGTCTTACTCCAGGTCTTCTACCAGCAATGCTGTCAATTGTCTTCAAAAACCTTTCGTAAGTATTTTCATTGCCCCAATAAATCAAATTTAAGATGCCTTTCTCCATCAGGTAAGATTCAAGCGGATAACCTGAAAAGGCGTTCCAGTGCTTACACAAACGAATGGTGTTGCGAATTACGTTGTTACCGTATTGTGCATTTTTTGAAGCCAAATTGTCGTTGATGTCATTGGGTGTTGTGCTTCTCCAAGAATCGCCTGAATCGGGAATGTAGCATGATTTACCACCAATGTAATATTCCTCAGTGTAGGCTGGCACAATATCGAACATGATGTGGTTCAATAATAGCTTTACCGCCGGAAAATCTTTTTTTGAAACTGAATTTGGATAGGCTGCCGAAACAACTTCCAAAATCCATGTGCGATAGGTACCGGGTGTTTTTCTTCCACCACTTGTATTGAAAATCACCATTAAGTCAATATCTGATTGTGGGTCGTATTGCCTTGGCAGAATTGTGTTTCTTGTGAATGAACCAAAACGAACATACTCTTTGATATTGTGGCCTAATTTATCTTTCAAGATTTTTTCTAGTTGCCCAACAGATGCTTTAATTCTTTCACGTTCAGTTTCATTATGGGAAAGCACCAATTCATTTTGGGCAAATGTGATCAATTTGCTGTTTATATTCATTGTTATATTTCTTTTAGAAACCAGTTATCTGTTTCGGGATCTTTGCTCTCAATCGCTTTTTTTGCCCACTTTCTTGCATAGCTTGGAATTTCAGGCTTTTCGCTTTGATCAAATTGAATTACAGTTTTGCTTAATTGTTCTACTAGGGAAATATCCCAATCACTTAAAAAGTAGCAACCTCTAATTTCTTTGTGTAGCGCCAAATATTTTTCGGCTGCCTCTTTGTGCTTTGCTCGGTAATTTTTGCCTTCGCCTTCATTCCAAATCAACAATGCAACAGTGCCAAATAAACCTATTGCCGAAAACCATTTGTCGGCAACAGGATGAATGCCAATAATACTAACCACATTTAAAACTGCACAAATCCAAATAGTATATGTGATTAACTTCCGCCTTAAATCACAAGCTTTAAAATGACCTTTGGCTGAGTAAAGAGTTTCCTCACCAAGTTTTCGTAGAAGTTCTTTTTCTTTCATTATTTATAATTGTACGATGATCCAAAACATAACGGCAGTCTAAAATGAAATCAGTCACAGCTTTGGTGCAAGGCCGGGCATTTGTAGGACTTACCAGCTGGAGAATATTCCCCAAACTTTTGTAACATCGATTTCATTTCTTAACGCCTACCATTCCAATTTTCTTTACGCTTTTTTTCTAAGGTCGGAGGGGGAGTATTAAAATGATGAGGGTTTTTTAGATAGAAATGGGAAATAAGTATTACAGACAAAATAGACTAAGGTTTTTCACAAAAGATACAGGGGAGATCTGGATGCTTTGTGGGTTTTTCTTTGAGTTCCTTTTGCGTCTTAGCGTCTTTGTGGTTCGAAACCGTTGCCACTCGCAAGAATATTAAAAACATCCATGATCGCAATAAGCACCCATGGTACTCCTGATATAAAAACTTATTATTGTGTGGCGGTGGAAAGTATTCAAACATCGTAATTTTAAATAGCTTGTAGAGCGCCTTTTTTGCCTTAATAAAAAAACTAACCGTATGAAAACTGGAATTTTATTTTTACTCATCTGTACCATTTCCTGTACTGCTGTAAAAAAAACAACCATCCCTGCGTGGGTGCGGTACGACGAAACAGCGGAACTGGCCAACAATTCTAAGAATGAAAATACCAGGTTAAGGTACAAGTTGATTCAGTCAAAGTTGCTCGATAAAAATAAACTCTGGAAAAACATAGCCCCGCAAATAAAAGGCTTTACAGAACAGGATTACGAAGCGCTTAAACCAATGATTCTGGAGCAGGATATTCCAACGATCCAGGCGCACATCGCATCAGGCAAACTCTCTTACCAAAAACTAACACAGTGGTATCTTTTCAGGATTGTAAAATTTGAAAACGACAAAACAACAGCCCTTAACAACATCATAGCGATCAATCCAAATGCAGTGGCGGAGGCCCGCAAAAAGGACCGCAATAAAAAAGCCGGCGACCATCCCATTTATGGCATGCCCATTCTGCTAAAAGATAACATTAATACCGCAGGCATGGCCACCACGGCAGGTGCACAGGTTTTTGTAAACAACCAAACCGGCAACGCTTTTATTGTAGACAGGTTGCAGGAAAAAGGTGCCATCATTTTGGGCAAAGCCAACCTGAGTGAGTGGGCCAATTACCTCTGCCTGGAATGCCCGAATGGCTACAGTGCAGTGGGCGGCCAAACACTCAACCCCTACGGCAGAAAAATATTTGATACCGGTGGTTCCAGCGCCGGCAGCGGCTCTACCATGGCAGCCAATTATGCTGTAGCCGCCGTGGGTTCCGAAACCTCGGGCTCCATATTATCGCCTTCCAGCTCCAATTCTGTTGTGGGTCTAAAACCTACTACCGGCTTACTCAGCCGAGGCGGCATCGTTCCTATTTCCAGCACGTTCGATACGCCCGGCCCTATGACGAGAAACATAACGGACAATGCCATCATGCTCTCCGCAATGGCGGGTGATGACAAAGCGGATCCGGCCAGCAATGGCAATCCGAGAAATAAGAATTACCTCGCCGATTATAAAAATGGCAGTCTTAAAGGCTTACGATTTGGTGTGTACAAAGCCTACCTGAGAGATTCATTGTATAAATTAAATGTAGAAAAAATAAGTTCCCTTGGCGGCATTGTGGTGGAAATGGAACCCGAGCAAATGAACATGGATGGCTTTGGTACCATCCTTAGTGCAGATATGAAGAAAGACCTGCCTGCTTACATAAAAGAATATGGCAGTTCCAATTTGCAATACCGTTCTGTACCCGAAATAATGGATTACAACAACAAAGATTCCTTAAAAACCATCCCATACGGCCATGGTCGTTTTGCAGGAATTGTAAATACAAACATCACCTCCGAAGAATTGCAGGCACTCAGGTTAAAAGTGCGCAAAGGCGGCATCAGTTATTTTGAAAAACCGATGGAACAATACCAGCTCGATATAATCGTATCTATCGCCAACAGAAATGCCGGCCAGGCTGCTGCTGCTAATTATCCTTGCATAACAGTGCCAATGGGCTATAGAAAAAACGGCGAACCCGCAGGCATTACTTTTATAGCCCGCCCTTACAGCGAAGAAAAATTGTTGCAGGCAGGTTATGCATTTGAACAGGCTACAAAACGTAGAAAAATACCTGAAGCTTACCAATAATTGTTGGTAGACCCATGCCGGGCTTTTCACCAAAGTTGTGACTGATTTTGTTAAGCCATTAGCCCCGCTTTACATGATAGCGTCCAAGCCTTGTATGTTACTATGTTTCCTGATTATTTTTTTCCTCGAGATTTCTCACAATATCCAGGATGTCTGTTTTAGTACTTAATTCTTCCATCTCATCCAAAGGCTCTTCATCCAGTCCTAAATGATCGCTTATTCTTTTCAATAATCTCAGCGTAATGGTAGATTCCTGCTCAGCGAGCATGTTTATTTGAAGATCAATATGTGCACGTTTATCAGCAACTTTGTTCATTTGATTTTGACTCATCAACACAAGTAGCGATAAAAAAATTGCTTCCAGAGAAACTACAAGCGTTAAAAAACTGAATGGAAACGGGTCAAATACTATTATCCCGCTGAATAAATTACAATTCGCCATTATCCACAATGCAAACCATATAATATGTATGATGATAAAAGGCATGCTTCCGGCAAATACCGTTACCTTATCTGCAATACGGCCTGCAAAGGATCGGCTGTGAACATTGTCTTTTTCCAATTGCAGAATTGATTCAATATTTTTTTCTACCTGCAGCTGAGTAGCACCGCTTAAATTTTTATTTACTGTTTCTTTTTTAACAGCCCCGTTTATATTCTTTTGAATCATCTAAATAGCTTTCGTAAGTTTTCTCAAATAATAGGGAACCCGCTATTCGCAATCGGTTTCCCCAACTTACACTACTCTTAATTTTATGCCAGCCTTGGAGATAGTAAAAAGAAAATCAGTTTAGGTATCAATAAAAAAAAGCAAAACAATAATGTTTCGCTTTGTGGCCTTGCCAAGAATCCTCGCCTGCTTACGCATTCGGGCAGGGAACTTGGATCTGGAGCTTCGGAGGCTCTTATACTATCCCCGTCCGAACGGTGTTCAGCCGGGCGGGCCCGTCCGAAAGAAAGCCGGGTAAGCTTATACTACGAGGCCATTTTTTGTTTCAGGTATCTACGTCCTGCAGATGTTTTAAAATACTTTTCTCTAATAACCGCATCTTCCCTCTGTAAAAATTCTTCGAAGTAAATTAACTTAAATGGTATGTAAGGTTTTATAGATTTTGTCATTCCTGCATTATGCTCAGCAAGTCTTTTCTCTAAATTCTCGCAGTGCCCTTTATATAAAAAATCACTAGACAAACTTTTTATAACATAAGCATAAAACATAAAAATTATTTGTGGCCTCGTCAGGAATCGAACCTGAATCAGGAGCTTCGGAGGCTCTTATACTATCCATTATACTACGAGGCCATTAAAAAATATCCAACATTAGGCTCTTATACTATCCCTGTCCGAACGGCGTTCAGCCAGGCGGGCATTATACTACGAGGCCATTAAAAAATATCCAACACTAGGCTCTTATACTATCTCTGTCCGAACGGCGTTCAGCCGGGCGGGCATTATACTACGAGGCCATTAAAAAATATCCAACATTAGGCTCTTATACTATCCCTGTCCGAACGGCGTTCAGCCGGGCGGGCATTGTACTACAGGGCCAATATAAATTTTCAATAATCAATTTTCAACGCTCAAGGTGTGGAACATTAAACCTTGAACCTTCAACATTAAACTTTAAACCTTTGACCTTCAACTTTCAACCATCTCACCTTCCAAATTTCACAATATTAGTTCCAAAAATTTTAACCGCAATGGCCAGCAAAATAACGCCAAAAAATTTTCTTACCACCAACAATCCATTCGGACCAAGAGCTCGCTCTATCCATTTTAATGATCCAAGAACTAAAAAGATGATGAAACAGTTTATTAAAATGCCCAGTAAAATATTTACATCATCATAGTTTGCTTTTAAACTCATGATGGTTGTAAGGGTACCACTACCCGCTATTAATGGAAATGCAATGGGTACTACACTCCCACTTTTATCGTTGTTTTCTGCTTTAAAAAAATCTAATCCCAATACCATTTCCAACCCAATAATAAATATTACAATACTACCGGCCACGGCAAATGATTTTACATCTAACCCAAGCAAATCTAAAAACTGTTTACCTATAAAAAGAAACAGTATCATTAATGAGCCTGAAGCAAGGGTTGCCTGGACCGTATTAATTTTGCCACCCATTTTTGCTTTTAAAGTTATAAGTACCGGTGCATTGCCCAGCATATCAATTACGGCAAAAAGCGTAAAAGATACTGTAATGATTTCTTTAATTGCAAGTTGGCCAAATTCAAACATAGTGTTTAGATTTTTACAAAGATAGAATGATAAAATTTCTATTTACATGTTACTGTTTTATAAAATTAATACTAACGCCTGCACTTATTGTTTGCATGGCAGCAGCATTAAAAAATCGGTTACCATCGGCGTTTAAATCATTGCCCAAGCTATAATTTTCATTAAAACTTTTCATCCACGAAATAAAGGAATCTACTTTTATTTTTTTAGTAACGGTATGTTGCATACCAACTTTTACAAACAATAAATTATACGCTTTGGCATAAAAAGTATTGGCATCATTTAGCGGCATTTTATCTGTATAAGTATAAGTAATGTTTGAATATATTTTTGAAGTAGTAACAACATCTGCCAAAACAGAAAAGGTAAACGGCGAAGTGCCGGTAAGTTTATTGCCGCTGTATTTTACATTACCCTGTTGGTAATCTTTAAATATTGCATTGGTTGCCGAACCTGCCATTTGAAGTTTTAAATTATTTAAAAATCCGGTTGGTTTGTTTATAGGATAACCTGTAAGAGAAAATTCAACTCCACGCTGTTTTGTACTGCCGGCATTTACAAAAAAATCGCCTGCTATTGCATCTCTTCTACCTACAAGTGTATTGTTTAATTGTAAAATATAATAGGCTACATCTGCATAAAGCAAATTATTTATCAAATTTATTTTTACACCTGCTTCATAATTTTTGGAGCTTTCTGCATTTAAAGCTGCATTAAAAATACCATTGCTTGCATGTATTTCATCAATAGTTGGTGGAGAATATCCTTTGCTAAAAGATGCATATACACTTCCTGCTTTAAACTTTTTTTGTAGAGAAACTCTTGGAATATATTGAGGCGTAAAGTTTGATGAAGCAGGATTTTCAGCAGGTGATACTCTTGTAAAATTGTAAGAAAAATTATTGTAGCTAATACCGGCAGTTAATAAAATATTTAATGGAAATTGATAACTGCCTTGCGTAAATATATTCGCCTGATCCACTTTTATTTTATCGTAGTATTGAAGTGTATCTTTTACACCAAGTCTGTTACCATGTGTGGCAGTATTTATAAAACTGTGTTGGTATTCTGCACCGGTTATTATTACCCATTTGCCAGAAGTAAATTCAAATGAGGTTCTGCCCCCTACTCCTCTTTCATATTTTTTTTCATAATTTCTGATGGTTGGGTTTTTAAAATCGTTGTAAGAAAAATAAACCCCTGTTGTGTTTTTCCATTTGTTGCTAAGGATTATTTCGTCTGATACAGAAGTATAAATGTTGCTTAAATAAAGCGCCGCTTTTTGGTCTGCCGCACCTTTAAAAAATGCATTTGCCGGACGAGCTTGTTTGGGGTTGGCATTTAACTGCGCCAAGGTTAAGCCGCCTGGGGTTTTATAAAATAAATTACTGTAAAATACTGTTGCCTTTATGTTGTTATTTTTTATGCCAGTATAAGAAACAGCATATGCGGCTGCATCTCTTCTCATGGCGGAATGATCTCTGTACCCATCGGCTTGTTGGTGCGATACTGTAATATTGGAATTTGCTTTTTGTGATATAATATTTTTTTGAACAGATGCATTAAACATCCCATAACTGCCACCACTTATTTGCACATTGGTATTTTGAGGAGCATTGTCTGTCCGCATTAAAATTACGCCACCAGTACCGGCGCCATACATGCTTCCGCCTGGACCTCTAATAATTTGTACATTGTTTATAAAGCTTGGAGATATTGTATTAAAATAGGTATTGCCACTTGCATCTGTAACTGGCAGTCCGTTTAAATATACTTTCACATTTCTTACACCAAAGGTAGAACGGAGTAAATTTCCCCTTATGTTTATACGATAACTACCCGGGCTTCGCTCATCCATTTTTACGCCGGGCACAGTGTTAAATGCCGGTACAAACGAAGATGGACTGTATTTTTCAAATACACTTTTATTCAATATCGATATTGCAGCATCTGAATTTACAATGCTTGTTTTTCTACCAAAAACAATTACCGTTTCTTCATCTTTTAATATAGCACTGTCTATTGCAGCACTGCTATCTTTTACAGAAAATATTTGTTGGCAAAAAACTGCTTTCGCACTCATACAAATCAAAAAAAACAATCCAATTTTTTTATACATACTTTTTTATATCAAATACATTACCGAAACTTTTCAAACTTAGTAAACCTTTTATCTTTTTATAAAATGCTTATCTTCAAATTATGAGCAAATCAAAATTAAACCTTTTCGATTTTACCATGATAATGGTAAGCCTTGTTATTGGTATGGGCATTTTTAGAACTCCGGTAAATGTGGCTGCATCATCGCCTTCGCCTTTATTGTTTTTTTCAATTTGGGTAGCCGGCGGCATAATAGCTATTTGCGGTGCACTTACCTATGCAGAAATTGGGAGTCGTTTTCCTGTGACTGGAGGTTATTACCGTATATTTTCTTATGCATATCATCCCTCCATAGCCTTTGCGGTTAACTGTATTATTTTAATTTCAAATGCGGCTTCACTAGCGGGTGTAGCACTTATTGGAGCTGAGTATATTATAAAAGTAATAATGCCCGATGCCGTTAATGCACAATCAGTACAAATTATTATTGCCATTACCTCTATTCTTATTTTTTATGGGGTAAACCTGGCAGGTTTAAAAATGAGTGCACGTACACAAAACATATTGACCATCATAAAAATTTGTCTTATTCTTTTATTAATTACTCCGCTGTTTTTTTATACAAATCCTTCTCAAATTGTAGATACAAATATTATTACTGCAAGTCCGGTTTTTACAGAGTATATAAAAGCATTTGGGTTAGGACTTGTAGCTGTAAGCTTTACGTACGGTGGTTACCAGCAGTCAATTAATTTTGGCGAAGAAGTAGAAAATCCTTCCAAAAATATTCCTCGTGGTATTATTGCAGGGTTACTGGTAATTATTGTTTTATACCTATCTATTAATTATGCTTATTATAAAGTTATTGGTTTTACGGAGCTAAAAACGTCTACCAATATTGCAGCAATAATGGCGGGCCATGTGTTTGGCACTGCAGCCAGTAAAATACTTTCTGTACTGCTTTTTATGAGTGTACTGGCTTATGTAAATGTATTGCTCATGGCTAACCCACGGGTAATGCAAGCCATGAGCGAAGAAGGAATGTTGCCAAAAACTTTTAGAAAAAGAACTGTACATACCAATGTTTTATTTACTGCTTTAAGTGTATTTGCCAGCCTCTGTGTGCTCATTGTTTTTTGGGCAAAAACCTTTGATGAAATTTTAAGTTTCACTATTTTTTTAGATTGCTTTGGTATGGTACTTTCTGCTGCTACTATTTTTAAGCTTAGAAAAAACACTGCTCATTTAGATAATACCGGAATATATAAAATGAAATTTTTTCCATTGATGCCACTCATATTTATGGCTGCCTATGCTTTTGTAGGAACCGTTATTTTTATTGATAAACCTGCTACGGGTTTAACCGGTGTAGGGATATT
Source organism: Ferruginibacter sp. (assembly GCA_031424845.1). Taxonomy (GTDB): domain Bacteria; phylum Bacteroidota; class Bacteroidia; order Chitinophagales; family Chitinophagaceae; genus Ferruginibacter. The sequence continues at coordinate 3,271 of JANPIF010000351.1, read as the reverse complement.
AGTTGCTTTTATTGGGTTGTATTTTTTGGTGGATATATTTAGAAAGAGAAAAATGATTTAGCAGGGTTTTATTCTTGAAAAAATAGCAATAATATAAAAGCTTTTTTCAAATGATAATATTGTCATCTTGATTTTGTCAAAAGCGGGTTAATTATTAAGCATCGAGTTTGATGAGCTACTAATAACATGTATTACAAAACGCCCACGTTCAAATTATTACGTTGTCAGCCTGAGCCTGTCGAAGGCGGGTTCATTTATAGCAACGGGTTCGACAAGCTCACCCTGACAATCTTAAAAAATCGAACTTATGTTATCTGCAAAGAACTTAAAATTTATTTTATGAGTTCCTCAGACTGACATTCCAAAAAAACCAACACTTAATTTAATCAACATAATTAATCAAACCTTTTTAAAATGGATATCTCCTACATCATAAATCAACTAGGCGAAGAAAGAGAAAACTACTTTAATGCAGTGGCGCCTCCCATCATGCAGACAAGCAATTTTGTTTTTAAAAAGGTAGATGACATGCGCCATGCTTTTGAAGATGAGTACAGCACTTATTTATACAGTCGTGGTAAAAACCCTACGGTAGATATTTTAGCAAAAAAACTCGCAGCTTTGGATGCTGCTGAAGATTGTCTCGTTTTTAACAGCGGTGCCGCAGCCATTTTTGCAGCAGTGTTGGCAAATGTAAAAGCCGGTGACCATATCATCAGTGTAAAAAATCCTTATACATGGGCAAAAAAAATGTTTACCGAAATACTGCCAAAGTTTAATGTACAAACTACTTTTATTGATGGAACTGATGTTAATAATTTTGCGGCAGCTAAAAGAGAAAACACAACCCTTATTTATCTGGAAAGCCCCAATAGTTGGGATTATGCTCTTCAAGATCTTGCAGCAGTAGCAAGTTTTGCAAAAGAACATAATATCATTACAATATGTGACAACAGTTATTGCACCCCTATTTACCAGCGCCCAATAGAATTTGGTATTGACCTGTCTTTACAATCTGCCACAAAATATATTAGCGGGCACAGCGATACTATTGCAGGCGTACTTAGCGGCAGTGCAGATATGATTGCTCGCATATTTAGAAGTGAATACAATAATATAGGAAGCGGCATTCAACCCTTCAATGCGTGGTTATTGCTTAGGGGTTTGCGTACTTTACCGCTTAGGCTTGATCGCATAACCGTTACCACACAAAAAGTAATTTCATTTTTACAACAGCAAACAATTGTTGAAGAAGTGATTTTTCCGTTTGATAATTCTTTTCCTCAGTATCAATTGGCAAAAAAGCAAATGCAGGGTGCATGCGGTTTGCTCACTTTTATATTGAAAGATGTAAACTTATTACAAATAGAAACTTTTTGCGAAAGCCTCCATCATATTGTAATGGCCGTAAGCTGGGGCGGGCATGAAAGTTTAATAATTCCAAGATGTGCCGGCATGCCAATAAAAGCTTTTGATCCAAAAAATAAAGAACACCGAATGCTGCGTTTGTATGTAGGTTTGGAAGATGCAGACTTTATAATAACTGACTTGCAACGGGGATTTGATAGTTTAGCTAAGTAAAAATATCCACTCATACAATTTATAATGTGGAAAACACGTTAGTAAAATATTAGAAAAAATCCTATTGTATATAAAATACGGATGATCTACTTTTAACGTCCAAAATCTAAAGTGTATGAAAAACAAACGTAAACAACAACGCACTTCTTTAAGTGCATTGGCAAAGTCTTTTTCAGCTATTTTGAAAGGTATTTTTTTTACAACAAATCATGCAGATTTCAAAAGATTGAAAAATTTTATTTGTTGAGGTCTTACATTGAAAAATGAATGAATCAATATAACACTACACCTGTTATTGGAAAATTCATTTTCAAAAGAATTATTGCTACTCTCTGATCCCCAAAAAAGATCAAAATTATTGCTGCACTTATAAGAAGGTGCAGCAATTTTTATTATAATAATGGTTCATCATCGGTAAATACATTTAGATAAGGCAATTGTTTCCGCTTATAAAAATCCTTTTCGTTCTTAGGCTACAAATGATATTTTTGTATATGCGAATTTTTATATCCCTTGCACTCCTTTTAGGAATTTCTCAAACAAGTGTTGGCCAGCAAAAATGGAATCTTCAAACTATTGTAGCTTATGCTATGGCTAACAACATTAATGTACGGTTGAGCAACGTACAGGAAAAAATAGCAGACATCAATTATAAGCAGAGTAAATTATCACTTTATCCAAACGCAAATTTTAATACTAATTCTGCTATTAATTCAGGTAACAACCAAGATCCTGTAACATTTAACCGTATCAATCAAACTTATTTATCTGCCGGTTTTCAATTACAAAGTAGTGCAGATATTTTTAATTTTTACAGCAAGAGAAACAACATCATTGCTAACAATTATGAAAACCAAGCAGCTGTTGCTGCCACAGAGAAAATAAAAAATGATATTGCTTTAAGCGCTGCCAATGCATATTTACAAATATTGCTCAATCGTGAACAGGAAAAAATCACACTTGTACAAATACAACAAACTACATCGCAACTTGCCATTACACGCAAGCAGGTAAATGCAGGGGCTTTGCCTGAATTAAATGCAACACAGCTAGAGGCTCAACTTGCGCAGGATAGCGTAAACTATATTACGGCTAAAGGAAATACAACTCAGGCCATTTTGCTTTTAAAATCTAATTTAAATATTGATGCTGCGGCTGCTTTTGAAGTAGATACACCACCAATAGATAAAATACCAGTAGAGCCAATTGCTTCTCTGCAGCCAGATTATGTTTTTGATCTAGCTATTAAAAATTTGCCCCAGCAGCGTTTCAATGATTTAAAATTGCTAGCCGCCCAAAAAAATGTGGAAGCCAGCAAAGGAAGAATGCTCCCTTCATTAAGCGCATTTGGTAGTATTGGTACTTCTTATATTGCTGCACAAACACCTGCATTTTCACCCATATTTACAGGGTTTCAGCCTAATGGGCAGGTAGTAAATGTATCTGGCACCAATTATCAGGTAAATGCGCCTACTTTTTCTTTGGCCCAAAATGGCTTCAATAAAACAGGGAATTTTACAGGCCAGGTATCAGATAATCTTCAAAAGTCAGTTGGGCTAAGCATCAGCGTTCCAATTTTTAGCGGCGGTTCTTTAAAAAGTAATTATGAAAGAAGTAAACTTAATATTAATTCTATTCAACTTCAGAAAGAGCAGGATAATCAAAAACTAAAGCAGGATATTTATCAGGC
>JANPIF010000350.1:0-6202 GCA_031424845.1 Ferruginibacter sp. | reverse complement strand
AAATTAGTTTTTTTATTTCTCACAGATTGAAAAGATTTACACAGATTTTTATTGCACAATTAAAGTTGAATAAAGATATTCTGATGAAACGTGCGACGACACTGAAGTTGCCCATAGCTGTGTTTTAGTTTGGCTAAAAAGCAACGCTTTTTAGCCTGAAAAAACCTCACTCCAACGTCTCTCCAAAGGAGAGGGTACTTCAAGATTATGTAAAAGATGTTCTTGAAGATGATATTTTATTTACTATTTAATCTTCTAGTCCATCTCGTGCATTTCCCTCCCCTCAGGGGAGGATAGGAGGGGCTGCTGCCTGTTCTACTTAAAAGCATTCAAGCCTGTCACATCCATTCCGGTTATCAACAAATGAATATCGTGTGTACCTTCGTATGTTATTACACTCTCTAGATTCATCATGTGGCGCATTACCGGGTATTCGCCTGTAATGCCCATGCCGCCGAGCATTTGGCGTGCATCTCTACAAATATTTGTAGCTACTTCGCATGCATTACGCTTGGCCATACTAACCTGTGCCGGTGTAACTTTTCCTTCGTTCATTAATGTGCCTAAGCGCCAGTTAAGTAATTGTGCTTTGGTGATTTCTGTAACCATTTCGGCCAATTTTTTTTGTTGCAATTGAAAGCCACCAATTGGTTTACCAAACTGCACACGTTCTTTACTGTACTCCAAAGCAATATGGTAACAATCCATTGCAGCACCAATAGCTCCCCAGGCAATACCGTAACGAGCTTTTGTTAAACAACCCAATGGACCTTTTAAACCTTTTACATTTGGTAAAATATTTTCTTTGGGTACTATAACATTATCAAAAACCAATTCTCCTGTTGCACTTGCACGAAGGCTCCATTTACTATGCGTTGTTGGTGTTGTAAAACCTTTCATACCACGCTCTACAATAATTCCTTTTACATCTCCTGCATCATCTTTTGCCCACACTACTGCTACCTGAGAAAAAGGCGCATTACTGATCCACATTTTTGCACCGTTTAAGGTGACAGTATCATCGCCATTATCTTTAAAATTGGTGAGCATTCCTGCAGGATCGCTACCATGGTTTGGTTCTGTTAAACCAAAACATCCCAGCCATTCACCACTTGCTAATTTTGGTAAATATTTATTGCGTTGCGCTTCGTTACCATATTGATAAATAGGAAACATTACCAATGAACCTTGCACACTTGCAGTGCTGCGTACGCCACTATCTCCACGCTCCAGCTCCTGCATCATTATGCCGTAAGAAATATAATCTAAGCCGCCGCCACCATATTGTTCGGGCACGGTTGGGCCAAAGCAACCAAGGTCTCCCAATTGCTTTACAATTTGCTGGGGAAACTCTGCACGCTGTGCGTAGTCTTCAATAATGGGCGAAATTTCTTTCTTCACATAATTGCGAACACTTTCACGAATAAGTTTATGTTCTTCAGTAAGCAGATCATCTACATTAAAATAATCGGGCGATTGAAAATTATCGGTTTTTGCAGCCATAAAATAAAGCCCATCTATTATCCCTGCATGTGGGAAAATGAGATAGATTGTTTAGAAATTATTTAAATTTTTTATTGTGTGTGTTTTTCTTTTGTCTAATCAAAGAAGTTGCTATGATCAACATCCTCGCCTGAATTACGCAGTCGGGCAGGGTTGTAAGTCACTAACTTGTACTTTTTTTTTCTTTATTCAGCTTTTATTTAAGCGTATTTTAAACTGTGCAAAGATAAACAGGATATGCCAGAAATTATATTTTGTTTGACTCTAATTGCGGTTGTTGGATTTTGAAAAACCCCGCAAGATCTAAAGGGAAATCTGTACTTGTATTAATATTTATGATTGCATTTATGCGCAGTAGGTTTATTGCTTTGCCGGTGGAGATTGAGTTGCGATGGTTGATTTGTCATTATTTACTAATACAGTCTGTTACAGAAAATGGTTGACAAATGTTGTTGACATTGAGGATTTCATTGGCTTGTTTTGCGCATATCCTAATTGTCTTTTTTATATTGGGTACTAAAAGATGAGCATGCGGTGGATAAACAACTCCAATAAAATAATATGTCCAATTAAACGTTTTAGTAATATTAATGTCAAAAAAAACTTATGAGATACATATTAATATTTGCTGCAGCCAGTTTAATTTATAGTTGTAAAAAATCAAACCCCGACGTCGTACCAACACCTGCTCCCTTACCTACCCCAATAGAAGCATATTACTACCCGCCGCTAACAGGAGATGTTTGGGAAACGAAAACTTCTACTTCAATAGGTTGGGATGAAGCATTGCTGCAACAGGCTTTTGATTTTGCCGCTACAAAAAATACCTATGGATTGATTGTATTGCACCATGGCAAAATTGTGAAAGAACAATATTGGAATAGTTGGACCAAGGACACAAAGTATCCATTAAACAGCGCAGGCAAAAGTGTTGTAGGCTTTTTAGCAGGAGTGGCTCAAAAAGATGGTATTATAAACATCAACAACAAAACTTCGCAATATTTAGGAACAGGTTGGACCTCATTGCCCATTGCTAAAGAAAATTTAATTACACTGAAACATCAGTTATCGATGACGACTGGTTTAGATGATGGAGTACTATACTCTGATTCTACAAATGCGGCAAACCTTGTTTATAAAGCAGATGCCGGTACTCGTTGGGCATACCACAATGCTCCTTACAGATTGATGCAAGATGTATTAGCCGTGGCAAGTAATAAAACATGGAATGCTTATTCAAGAGAAAAATTATTTGATAAAATAGGAATGGCAAACAGCCTTTGGTTTAATAATATAATGTATGCTACCACAAGAGACGCATCAAGGTTTGGTTCTTTAATTTTAAGTAAAGGAAAATGGAATGGCTCATCAATTTTGAATGATGATGCTTACTTTACGGCCATGACAAATACATCTCAAAACTTAAATTTGAGCTATGGATATTTATGGTGGTTAAATGGGAAAACTTCTACGATGGTGCCTCAATCTCAAGTTGTTTTTAATACAGCTCTTGCACCTGCTGCACCTGCAGATATGTTGATGGCTCTGGGTAAAGATGATAAAAAAATTTATGTAGTACCTAGTTTAGATGTAGTGGTGGTAAGGCTTGGTGACAGTGCAGGTGCCACTTTACTAGGACCAAGTAGTTTTGATAATGATTTATGGGCAAAATTTAAACCCGCTATGAGGTATTAGTATTTTAAAAAAACCTTCCAATCGTTGAAGGTTTTTTTTTATGCATTTACCTGTATAAGCTGGTGTTCGTAGGCATATTTAATTAGGCCTATCAAACCAGAAGTTTGTGTCTTTCTAAATATGTTTTTTCTGTGTGTTTCTACCGTACGTTCACTAATAAATAAATTGTCTGCTATTTGTTTATTGGTTTGTTCTTTTTCTATTAATCTAATAATTTCTATTTCTCTTATGGTGAGATGAACTTCATCAGAAACTTTTTTTCTTTCACTGGCTTTCATCATTTCTTCTAATACCTCTTCGCTAAAATAAACACCACCGTTAGCAATTTTTTCCAGCGCAGCAATCAGTTCCTGCTTGCCAAGGTTTTTTAAAACATAGCCAGAAATATCGCTGTCATCTATCATTTTATTTACCAAATCTCCCTGCCCACTCATGGAGAGTGCAAGTATTTTTATTTCAGGAAAATTTCTCTTTACCATTTTTGCAAGTTCAGCTCCATTCATTACAGGCATCATAATATCTGTCAATAAAATATCTACTTTGTTTTCTGCAAGAATTGCTTCCATTTTTTGTGGATGATTACATTCAATTTTTACAATAAAATTGGGATGTCCTTCCAGTAAAGATTTTAAACCATCTATAACAATCTGGTGATCATCCACAATGGCAAGCGTAATTTTTTCCTTCTTCATAGAGTTACTTCTATAGTAAATATAATTGAAATGTTTTAAAGGAAATACCGATATCTTTTAAAAGGAGATTATTTTGAAAATAATATTTTCATATGTTTTTTAAAACATCACTCATACTGAAAATACCCTTTTTACCTACAATAAATTCAGCAGCAGCAAGAGCGCCTAAGGCAAATCCTTTTCTGCTGTGCGCTGTGTGTATAATTTCAATATCATCTATCTCAGATGTGTAACGTACGTGGTGTGTACCTGGGGCAGGATCTATTCTTTTACTTTCTATCGCTATTTCGTTATGTGCAGGTTCAGGGTTTAAAGTCCAGTTATTTTTATCGCTGCGCTCTGAAATTATTTGCTGGGCGATGGTAATGGCTGTGCCGCTTGGTGCATCTTTCTTTTGGGTATGATGCGTTTCTTCAATACTTACAGCATAACCGTTTTGCTGCGCCATTAAAGCTGCAAGCCGCTTATTTATTTCAAAAAAAATATTTACACCAATACTAAAATTGCTGGAGTATAAAAGAGATCCGTTGTTTTCGTTACAGTATTTTTTTACTTCATCTTCCTTGGTTACCCAACCTGTGCTACCACATACAACCGGTGTTCCTGCGTTTATGCATGCATGTATATTTTCAATAGCACTTTCTGGATTTGTAAATTCTATTGCTACATCACATTGCTGCAAATTTTCTTTTGTAAGGTCTGAAAGGTTTTCATCATTTATTTTTAAAACAATTTCATGCCCTTTTTGCAAATATATCTCTTCAATTGCTTTACACATTTTGCCGTAACCAATTAATGCTATTTTCATTTTGCTAAATTAAGAAATGTTTGCCTCAGGGGTAATGAGAAAAAAGAGTTTTTGCAAAAAGGATAAGCTGGTAAATTATTTTCGCTTACCAATATTCAACACCAAGCTTATTCCATTTGTATTTGCCAATGGGCTATAGCCAGGCTTTAATTGTAAACTTAAATCATCGCTTACATCAAATGTTTTAAGGTTGGCATCCACTGCAGCGTCGGCTACATTTAAGCCCCAAAAAATAATAATAAATAAAACGGAGTAATCTACATTTTGGCGAACAGAATTACGAAAAACCCTTATTCTGTCGGGCTGAGAGCGTACACTAAAATAAGGTTCTTTAATTTGACTGTCGTTTGATGGGTCACCATCTGAAGCTAAAATAAAGGCATTTTTTGCTTCTTTATATTGCTTTAAATTTCGGGTAAAAAGATATGCAGGTATACCAATTCCTGCATATACTAATGGGATTTTCCAATATTTTTTATTAGTGAATTGCCCCCAACCAGGTAACATAGCAGAGCGGCGAATAGCAACACCTGGGTCGTATTTTTTTAAAATACTGTCCTTTTTAAGAACACCATCTTTTGAAAACAATACTTTGCCTGCAGTATCTACAATTAATTTTTCTTGTGCAGAAACCATCAGAGAAGTAAAAAATAAAACAATAAAACAGTGAAATATTTTTTTCATCAACTCACATTAATATTCAATTTTTCGAGCAATCCATTTAATTCTTCCAGCGAATAATAATCGAATGTAATGCTGCCATTACCTTTCTTATTGTGTGCTAGTACAACCTTAGTGCCGAATGTAGAAGCTAAATTATCTTCTATTTTTTTAAATGCTGGTGGTAAAGCTGTTTTTACAGAAGGTTTAACAGCATCTGCACCATGATAAATTTTTCTTACCAGTTCTTCCGTTTGCCTTACAGATAATTCTTTGCTTTTTATTTCAGAAAATATGAAGAGTTGTTTGTCTACCATATCTACATTAATTAATGCACGTGCATGCCCCATACTAATAACTCCATTGCGAACTGCTACTTGGATATCTGGCGGCAATTTTAATAAACGAATATAATTTGTAACTGTGCTCCTTTCTTTACCCATACGCTCCGCCACTTTTTCCTGCGTATAATCCAAATCTTCCATTAAGCGTTTATAAGAAAGGGCAATTTCAATTGCATTAAGGTTTTCTCTTTGTAAATTTTCCAACAAAGCAAGCTCCAGTAACTGGTCAGCATTTGCTTCTCTAATATAAACCGGTACATCTTTTAGCCCAGCAATTTTAGATGCTCTGTACCTGCGCTCACCGGCTATTAATCTGTATTTACCACCTGGTATAGTTGAAACCGTTAATGGCTGAATAATATTGTGCAGTTTTATGGAAGCCGCCAGTTCGCTCAGGGCAGTTTCATCAAAGTCTTTACGGGGTTGGTTAGGATTTACTTCTATTAAATCCAGCGAAACTCTTTGTACGCCAACTTTTTGCTCTGCAATTTCAGGCTTTA
>JANPIF010000349.1:0-3691 GCA_031424845.1 Ferruginibacter sp. | reverse complement strand
CAAAGATTTTGCCAATGCTTTAACTGGTTATGCATACATAAACAGCAAAGGCAACAGCAAGTATTTTGAAAAAGCTACATTGGAGGCTGCCCGTATTTCTTATTTTGAATTGAAGAATTATGCCGATGCTAAAAAATATTTCGAATCTGTGAGAGCCAACGCTGTAAACCAAGACAACCAATTGGAAGCTTTACGTGGGCTCGTTCGCAGCTTTTACCAGTTGAAAGATTATACAGAGGCTTATGTAGCATCTAAAGAATTACTAACAAGAAAAGGATTAAGTACAGATGACAGGTCAATCGGTAATTTAGTATTGGGAAAATCAGCACAGATTGCCGGTGATTGTGCAGCAGCTATCACTGCATTTAAAGCGGTGACAGCTATTAATAAATCAGCTTGGGGCGCAGAGGCACGGTATGAATTAGCTAATTGTCAGTTTACACAAAACAATTTTGCGGCAGCAGAAAAAGCAGCATTGGCTACCATAAAAGAAACAGGGTCTTACGATGAATGGGTAACTAAATCGTACATTTTATTGGGTGATATTTTTATGCAACAGAAAGATTATTTTAATGCAAAAGCTACATTTGAAAGCATTGCAAAAAATGCAACGATAGAAGCATTGAAAACAGAAGCGCAGCAAAAACTGGATAAGGCTATTGCAACAGAAAAATCACAATCAAAAATTAGTAACTAATATGTTTTATACTAGAAAATATTGTATGAATAAAATTGCGTTAATCATTGTTTTTTCTATGGCATTTGTACAGGTGTTTGCTCAGGAGCCGAAGAAAACACAGTCTATAGATATTAATTCATCTTACAAACCGGTGTTGAGAAATGCGGTTAAAATAAATTTCAATGGATCTCAATTGCCGGCAGATACATCAAGGCCGGTATTAAATTATAGGATACCTTCTCAAAATTTATTTTATGCTTATAGTCCTATTTCATTAAAACCATTGGCGCTTGAGCAGGATACGAATTTATATCTTGGTAACCGGAAGTTTTTAAAAGTAGGTTATGGTAATTTCTCCACGCCGTTTGTAAGTGCAGGGATAAGTTTGGGCGATGGTAAAAAAAGTTTATTCAATATTACCGGAAACTACATCAGTCAAAAGGGAAATATAGAAAACCAGGATTATTCGCAGTTTAATGCAAAAGCAGCTGGTAGTTATTTTTTCCCAAAAAATGAATTGTATGGTGGGTTGGAAATAAATGTAGATAATTATTATTTGTATGGATACGATCACAAGTTATTCAGTTTTAAAAGAGATTCTATAAAGCAGGAATTTCAAAATATTACATTGCGATTAGGTTATAAAAACACTGCACCAAATGCAACAGGTATAAATTACAATCCTAATGTGGAGCTAAATATATTCACTAATAAAAATAAAGTGAATGAAACAGATGCCATTATAAATTTGCCATTTGATAAAAACATAAATGAAAACTTTACCGCTAAGGTTGAATTGAAAGCGGATATAACAGAGTATGCTACCAGAAATATAACTCCCACCAATATCAAAATATCGAACAATATAATTCAGATTTCTCCATCACTAGATTACCATGATGATGTACTAAAAATTCATGCAGGAATAATACCTGCATGGAACAATAAAGTGTATGAATTAATGCCTGATATTTACGCAGAAGCACAAGTGAAAGATAAAAGCTTTGCAGTACAGGCAGGTTGGGTTGGTCGTTTGGTAAAGAACAGTTATAAAAACCTCACAACCATCAATCCTTATTTATCTCCTGTATTTGCACAATTAAATACAAAAGAAACAGAATATTATGGTGGCATAAAAGCTAGCATTGCTAAGCATTTTAATTTTAGTGCAAAGGCAGGATTGGTACGTTACAAAAATCTTCCATTCTTTATAAATGATACTACTACCAACGATAATAAATCTTTTAAAATTAGCAATGAGTCTGCGGTAAATAATTTTCGCATACATGGCGATTTGGGTTATATAAATCATGATAAATTTTCGCTTACTGCAGGTATAACTTTTAATGGTTATAGTAATTTTACAACCAATGACAGAGCCTGGCATACCATGCCTTTTGAAATAAAGAGTTCCCTCAGGTGGTGGGCATTTAAAACAGTACTCATTAAATCTGACCTTTATATTTTTGAGGGAAGTAATTATTTAGCTAAGGGAAATAAGGCAGTTTCTATGAGTGGCGGTACAGATTTGAGTGCAGGTGTAGAAATTAAAATAAATAAAAACTTTTCAGTTTGGGGCGATGCAAATAATATTTTGAATAGTAAGTATGAGCGCTGGAAAAATTATGAAGTGTATGGAGCAAATTTCATGGGGGGGATATTATTGAATTTTTAATATTCATCGATAAAATAGATTGCCACGAATTACACGAATTTTCGCAGCCTTCCCCGCTTTTTTGCGGGGAATAAGAAACAGTTATTAGTGTAATTTATGCCAATAGAAACTATAAAGTAGTTTTAAAATAATTGTTTCTAATAAGTAAGTTTTATTATTGCATTATGCAAAAGTTAATAGCAGATTATTTATTTCAGTACAAAAAATGCGCTCTGCCGCAAATAGGTACATTAAATATAAAAACAACGCCTGCTCAATCTGTAATGGGAGAGCAAAAAATTACTGCCCCAATCAACAATATTTACTTTTCACATGAAATTACCGATAGTAAAACTTTAACTGAATTTATTGCAGCCAATAAGAATGTAAGTGTAGATGAAGCTGCGTACCAATTAAAGAAGATATGCAACGAAATTTCTTCACTTAAAAATAATGATAAGTTTTCGCTTGCCGGTGTTGGAGAATTTTACAAATCAGGTAATGATAAAATTAATTTTCGTGCTAATGATTTACCTGAATACTTTTCTCCGTCTGTTTATGCAGTAAGAGTAATACATCCAAATGATTCTCATGCTATATTGGTTGGCGATACAGAGACTGACCGCAATACCATGGCAGAATATTACACAGAAGATGAGCCTGTGCGCAAGAGCAAATGGTGGTTAGCGGCTATCGTTTTATTGGTAATTGCAGTAGCACTTATTGTTTTTTATACAAATGATAAAAACGGCAACTCATTTTTTGGTGTATCACATAAATATCATGTACCATCAGCTACCGAAACCTATAAAAAATTACCATAACAACTTTCTTTCTCTAATTTAGTTTAATGATTACCTATACAAATTGCCCGGTTTGCAGCAGTGAAAAAATTACAGACTTTTTTGCTGCTGAAGATTACACAGTTTCCCATGAAAAGTTTTCTGTGTGGGAATGTTCAAACTGCACCCATTTATTTACCCAAAATATTCCGGCTCAAAATGAAATTGGTAAATACTATGCATCAGAAAATTATATTTCGCACAGCGATACGCAAACCGGGATTGTAAACCGCCTTTACCATTTAGTAAGAAAAAATACATTAAATGGTAAGCTGCAATTAATACAAAAAGAAACCAGCAAACAAACAGGCAAAATATTAGATATTGGATGTGGTACAGGAGCTTTTTTACATACCATGAAAAATGCAGGGTGGGAGAGCACAGGTTTAGAGCCGGACGAAACTGCCCGAAAAAAAGCACAGGAATTATATAATCTTACGCCGCTTCCATATCCTGAAATATTTAATTTAGATCACAATACTTAAGATGCAATTACCATGTGGCATGTATTGGAAC
>JANPIF010000348.1:0-9481 GCA_031424845.1 Ferruginibacter sp. | reverse complement strand
AAATTATAAAATAAATATTAAAATGTTGGATTTTTTATTTTATTTTAATTTTAAAAATAGAATATTTAAAAAATATAAAATAATTCTGTAAAAAATATTTTACTTAAATAAGGGAAAAAACGGTTCTAAAAATAAAGACCTCTCTGTAATAAAAGCCTTGTTTGCTGTATCAGCATAATCATATAAAAACATTTTAATCAGTATAGTTTGGAGTAGCGCAGTTCTTCCAGTATTCCATAATTATAAAAATCAGTTTTTCCAGCTTGGAAATTTCCGTTTGTTTTATAAAAAATCCTTGTACTGACATGCTGTATGCGTCTATAACAGCCTTTTGCTCTGCTGCTTTAGAAAAGAACAAATAGGGAATACATTTTAGGTTTAAGTTTTCATCAGTTTTTAATTTTTCTCTCAAATCAAAACCGCTCAGCTTGGGTAAATCTATATCTGAAATTATTATAAAAGGGACTAATGAGGGTTTGTTTAGGTAATCCAATGCTTCTTCGCCATTTATAAAGAAGAGAACCTCATTTGGGTAGTTTAATTTTTTAAAGACCGCTTTTAGAAATTGCTGGTCATCAATATCATCTTCAATAATTATTACAGGTCCGTTCTTGTTCATTTTTGTAATGGTTTAAAGAACGGTAAATATAGAGTTATTAAATATTTAAAATATATCTTTCTGCTGGGGAAGCTAAAAAGGTGAAAACCATCGCAATGTTTCTTTTTGGTAATGCAAAATATCTTCAAAAGTTGTAACACTCCACCAACATATGTTGTTCAAATATATATTAATTCCCTGCAATGGGAGAACCGAATATTCCTACTGCCATTTCTACCCAAATTAAAATAAATGCTGCTATTAAAAGTATAATTACAGCAGTTCTATATTTAGTATTTTTTATTTTTCTGAAAAGGTACTCTCCTAAAAAACATGTTCCCAATAACAAACCTCCTGCAATTATGAAATCAAATAAATTCCAGTTTACCTCATTGGTAAACTGCATTGCAATTAACGGTACCATTAGTATGAAGCCTACAGCAAATAATATTACCATATACCTTTTGCTTTGAATTGTCATGAGTTCATTTTTATGTAAAGAATGTTATTAATTCACTTTTATAAAGTGCTTTGAAATACAAAGTAAATGTAAATTATCTAAACTTTCAAAAGAAAAAATAAAATAAAATTTTGGGGCTATTAAAATGAACTTTTATTAAGCAAATTTAATTCTGCAAAATGGAAATTTAAAAATTACAAAATGGAATCAGTTGTGCATTTTGCTTGTCTTAGTAAAAGAAAATGTTTAATCCTTTCCTTTTTATTTTATAAAATGTATTGATAACGAAAAGGGTTTGCCGTAATAAATAAGGTCTCATTTTATGGGTATTTTCAAAATGGAATTTCCCTTACAAATTTTTATTGAAATGAAAAGATTCCACCACTATCACTCATTTTTATTAACCTAAAAAAGAGAAAATCCCAATAAAAATGTTTATTAAATACTATTTTTTATTTACATTTATAAAGCAGAGTACTAACAAGCTAAGGCTGGAGAATAACTACATTATATTTTCCAGCATCTCATCTATCCCCTACGATGAATAATGGTGTTTCATTTTAAATAAAAGGAAAGTTTTTCATTTGAGTAATCTCATTAATAAAGCATAGAGCATGGATTCACATAAAATTCATTTGGTATGTAGTAGTGGCGGTGTAAAATGTTTTAGTTACATAGGTGCCATTAACCGATTATATGCAAGCAATGTAACTATAGAAAGTATATCGGCATACTCCATGGGTACAGCAATTGGTCCTTTAATAGCCAGCGGAATTGATTTAAAAGTGCTGGAAGAAAGAATAATAAATTTTGATTTTTCGATTCTTGAAATTAAAAAGCCGTTAGGTTTTTTTGGAATTAGCTTTACCCCTTTTGCCACACATCATGTCCCTGATTATGAAAAAATGATGCAGAGATTATTGGGAGAAGATATGACGCTGTCACAATTAAAGATTCCATTTTCAGCTTTGGTATTAAATATTAGGAGCCTTAATGAAGGCATAAAAAATTGAATTAAAAAAAACGACTTCCCCCACCCTAGCTCTATAAACTGTAAAAAATATTATTACTAACCTTAATTATGTTTTATGGCCAGCCAACATGAAAAGTTTACTTTAATAGATGAAGCTAAAATTTATTTACGGGGGGAATCATACAATAGCAATAAAGTAATTGCGCTGTATAAAAAACTGGAAAGTAGCAACCAATTTGGATATGCATCTGAAGTAATCTACAAATACCTTGGAGAGCTCGAAGAAAATGGAGAACATATTACAGAAGAAGAATACCAGGTGTTAGTTAGAAATATTTACAAGGATACTTCTTTATCATCTTATTTTAAATATGATAAAGCTGTAAACATATTAAGATCTGACTGTAGTTTGGACAAAACGACGAGTTGCGAAATTTTGGGTCTTGCGGGCGCCATTTATAAATACAAATGGAAATTTGATCACCAAATACAGCACCTATATACATCTTTAGGATTTTATAAGAAAGGGTATATAATTTGGGCAAAAAATATTGACAATAATTTTGATATTGACTATGGTTATACAGCCATAAATTATGCATTTATTTCAGAATTAATTGTTGCTCAGTTTTTAAAACATTTTGCCAATTCAGATGCTGTAAATGAAGAAACAATTTTACGCTACACCAATGCACAAACTGTAAGGCAAAAAATTATAGAAAATTATATAAAAGATATTAATTCTGACACACCATCATTTAAAATTGACCTAACAAACGATTGGCAATATGCTACGCTAGCAGAAGCTTTTTTTGGACTTAGAAAATATAAACAGGCATTATATTGTATTGAAAAATTTATTGCCACGCAAACTATCAACTGGAAATTAAAATCGTTTGCACAGCAGTTGAATGATATAGCTCATTTTCAAAATTTAGAAAAAGACAATTCCAAAAAAAATGGGGATTGCTTTTCGGAAGAAACCATTATAAAAGAAATGCAGCATAAGTGCTTACAGGCCTTAGATAAAAAAAGGTATGAAAACCTTGCTGTAATTGAGTTTGTAGAAAAAAGTGTGCAAAAAAAAGGCTTAGCACTTTCGGGCGGAGGGTTTAGAGCTTCTTTATTTCAAATAGGTGTATTGGCTGCACTCGCAGAAATAGATGAGTTAAGAGACGTAGAAATTATATCCTGCGTTTCGGGGGGATCAATAATAGGAGCATATTATTATCTTCATTTAAAAAAATTATTAGAAGAGAAACAAGACTGTGATATTAACAAAGAAGACTACATAAACATAGTAAAAGAGATTGAAATAGATTTTCTAAAAGCCGTTCAAACAAATTTGCGGATGCAAATATTTACCAACCTTTTTGATAATCTTAAAATGATTTTTAGCAAAAAGTATTCTCGCTCTTACAGGTTGGGCACATTGTACCAAAAACGATTTTATTTACCGCTTTTTAATAAGGATAAAACAGTAAAAAGAACCGATCTTTTTATGAGCGATTTATTCATAAAACCAAAAGATGCGGCCGATTTTAGTATTAGCCAGCACAACTGGGAGCGAACCAATAAAATACCACAATTAATATTAAATGCCACCTGTTTAAACACCGGTCACAACTGGCAATTTACTGCAAGTTGGATGGGTGAGCCACCTACTTATTTATCTAAAGACTTTGATGTAAAAAAACGATTGAGAAGAATGTATTATAAAGATGCACCCGAGGGTTATCAAAAGTTTCCTATTGGTTATGCAGTAGCTGCATCATCTTGCGTACCTGTTATGTTTGAGCCTCTGGTACTAAAAAATTTGTATCCGGAAATTGATGTAGAACTGGTGGATGGAGGCGTACACGATAACCAAGGTGTGGCATCCATTTTAGAACAGGAATGTGATTGTGTTTATATATGTGATGGCAGTTCGCAATTACCGGATAATTCACAAACAACTGCAAACGAATTATCATTGTTTTACAGGGTAGATAATGTAGTACAGGAACGTGTAAGAGAAACACAATTGCTGGATTTAAAAGCTAGAAAATATTCTTCTATTATTAGAGATCTAAAAATAATGCATCTCAAAAAAGAGTTACCCCAAGAACCGCTTAGTTGGATAAATTGCGATGATGAAGCCAGAAAGATTCTACAACATCAAATAAAAAAAGACGATGATTTACTAGCCTATGGCATCATGAAAAATGTACAAAAATTATTAAGCGAAGTGCGAACAGATTTAGATTCGTTTAATGATATGGAAGCTTACGCCTTGATGTATAGTGGTTACAGGCAAACAATGACGGCATTCAAAAAAGATGTAAATGATTATAAAACCGATTGGAACTTTTTACAAATAGAAGAATATTGTACCGAGCCTGTTAAAAAGAAAGCGCTTGTTGACCAGCTAAAAATTAGTTCGACAGTAGCATTTAAGTTGGTAAAAAAATACAAAGCTTTGCAATGGTTTATTAAAGCACTGGGATTGGTAGCCTTGTATTTTGCAGTGCGATTTGTAATTGATAAATGGGACAATAATATAACTATTAAATATGGGGCTGTTGCTTTTGTAATTGCAACATTCTTATTAGGCATGTTTTCAAAAATACTTGCAAGATTATTGGATATAAATGGATACTTAAAAAAGTTATTCATGCTGATAACATTGGCTACAGTAGGCTGGTTAATTTTTAATATTTATATAATATTTTTTAACCCTTGGTATAATAGTACTGGGAGGATAAAGAGCTAAGCAAATTCATCTAGCATAAACAAGTTAATATATTTCATACAGTTTAGCAATAAACTTTATAAAACTTAAACCTAATAAAATGTCTGCACCTATTAATAGTTCCAAAAAAAGTGTTTTAGAAATAATTGAAATAAATTTCGCAACTAAAGATCCAATTTTAGATTTAGGGAATTGCAGATTGAATGATCGAACTTTTATAGAAATACAGCAGCTTTTTAAATTTAATCACTTAAAAATTATTAATCTTGGTTCATACTATTATATTAATGGAGAATCTGTACAAAGTAGTAATGAAGGAGAGCAAAATAACTTTACAGCAATTCCAAATATTTTCCCAGCTAACATTTTGGAGCTATATGTAAATAATGTTGGTTTAAAAACTACAGATGGAATTGATACTTACAAGGAATTAATAGCAATAGATCTTTATGGAAATGAAATTGAAAGTTTTGCAGCATCAAGCATAAATAAAAATTTACAATCTTTAGGATTAAGTGGAAATTTATTATCCTCTTCAAATTGTCTAGGAAACCTAATTATGTTTCCTAACATAAGGCAATTGTATTTAGGGCAAAATAAATTGACTGATGAGGCAATCAAAATTTTGCCACAATTAAAATACTTAGAAGAACTTCATTTATACAGTAATGCATTAAGATTAAATATAGAGTCATTTAAATTTAGGAATCTTAAGGAATTATATATTCAAAGTAATAGAATAGAAGAGAATGCTTCCTCATTTTTTACAGATACGCTTAGTATTGATGTATTGGATATTAAAACTAATCCAATAAGTAGATTTATTGACAAAGAAATTAAAAGTTCTAAAAAGGCTGTAAGTATTAGGGCTGCTCTAAAAAAAGTTTCTTTACCTATGCAATTAATAAATGAGTCAAATATCATAAAAAATCCTTTTTTAGATTTGGGTAATTGTGGATTGAATGATAGTTCGATAGAACTATCTCTTTTGAAAAATTGTTCACATTTAAAAATGTTAAGCTTGGGGGTTAATTATTATAGTGATGAAGATATTGAAGTGGTTTCCCAAAATAATTTAACGAAAAATCTTTTTACAAAAATTCCAAAAGATTTACCAGCAAATATTACAGAATTACAAATTAGAAATTCAACTATCGACGAAATTTCTAATATAAATCATCTAACTAATTTAAGTTTATTAGAACTGTCGTTTAACGAAATTAAAACAGTCCCAAATTTAAGTGGGTTGAAGAGATTATACGAACTAGCCTTGCATGAAAATAAAATCATTAAAATAAAATCTGTTAAGTTTCCACCACATTTAAGAATAATACATTTAAGTGGTAATAATTTAGATAGTTTATCCGGTATTGAAACTTGTAAAGAACTTGAACAGTTAATCGTTTATAGCAACAACATAGAAAAAATTTTTCCAATTACTACTTTAGAGAAATTGAAAACCATTAACTTATTAAATAATCCAATTACAGACTGTCCATCAGATATATGGTCCACATATGATGCCAATCAAATTAAGGCATATTTTAAGGAAAGAGATTTATTAGCTAACGAAAATATAACCACGAAAAAATTAAAAAACGATAAACCAAAAGATAAAATATTAGAATCAACCAATGACTTTAACGATGTTAAACTAATCATTCTAGGCAATAGCAATGCAGGTAAAACAAACCTTGTTCATTTTTTAAAAGAAGGTACTTTTTTAAAAGAAAGAAATTCAACCCATGGTTTAGAAGTAAAAAGATGGAGACCTGATGTAAGAAGGTTCCCGCAATTAAAGGATGTAGAGGTAAGTATTTGGGATTTTGGTGGACAAGAATATTATCATGATGCTTACAAATTATTCTTAGGTACAGATGCAGTGCATGTAATTGTTTGGGAGATTGATAGCGATAAAAATTTCAGTAAAGATGAATTGCTAAATGATGGAAAACCACTTGTAAAAATCGATTTTTTTGAGAAAAGATATTGGATGGATACTTTAAAATATTTGAAAGGGGTTGATAAAAACACACCTGTAATATTGGTGCAAAACAAAGTGGATGATGAATCTAAAAAGAAACGTATTTCTCAAGAGTTGCACGATGAATATAGTATTGCGGAATCATTTCATATAAGCCTACAAAATGGATGTGATATTAATAATAAAACTGCTTATAAAAACCTCGAAAACTTTTCAAATTATTTAGCAGATGCCCTGCTACAAGTTATAGCCAACAAAGCCCAACAATCGAACGATTTTAAAAAAGTGAGGGCAGAAATTTTAAAATTGCATGATGATAGACCTTCCATTTTTTCAACAATTGCTAAAGATAAAACACATGTTTTAAGAGATGATTTTCTTAAGGTTTGTGGAGGTTGGAAAGAAATAGCGGCTAAAGATTGCACCTATTATCCCCACTGGTTAAGTGCAGGCGGCTGTTTAGTATATTTTGATAAAAACGAAAAATTAAAAGAACATGTTTTCCTAAACCCAAAAAAACTTTCCAGCGATATTTATAAAGTATTAAATACAGAAGTGTTAAATAACAAAGGTGAATTATGCATAGACAATTTTAAGAAAAATACTTTACATGAAGAAGAAGATGATGAAATACTTTTAGAAGCTATGAAAAATTTAGAGCTTATTTATCCTCATCCATTAAAAGCCGATACACATTTTTTAGTACCCCAGTATTTACCGGAAGAGCATCCTATAGAAGATTTATTTAAAATAGCATCTTCTAATGCATGGCAAGATTCATTTTGGATAAGGGTACCCATGTTTTTCTATAAAAAATTAATGCATTATATACTCATGCATTTTATAGCAGAAAAAGATACCTTAAAATATTTTTGGAAAAACGGCATCATCCTTATTAGAAATAACAAAAAAATTTTAATTAAAGGTTTATATCCATTAAACTCGGATGAGGGTAAAATACAAGTGAGTGTAGAGGAGGGAAATGCTGTATTACAAAAAGAAATCTTTTTATTAATTTTAAAATATAAACCCAATAAGTCTGACAACCATATTGAAACTCCTAATATAAAAGCAAGCATAGAACAAAATAGACAAGCAGAATATGAATTTAATGCCAAACTAGAGATTTCTTTAAATAATATATCATTTGTTGCATATAGTGAATTATTAGCTTTATCAACCAAAACCGGAGAAGATGTAAATAACCTTTTAGCAAAGTACAAGCATTTAGTACCATTTGTTGTACTGGGAGCAGAGCCTAAAAAAATATTTGTGTCTTACTCACATAATGATACTGTTTGGTTAGTCAAATTAAAGAAACATCTATCGGGCTTAAAGCGAAAAAATTTAATAAAAGACTGGACAGACCAAGAAATATTAGCTGGTGAAAAATGGGATGATAAAATAATTGAACAACTAGGCAAGGCTGATATTTTTATTTTACTATTATCAGCAGACTTTATAGCTTCAGATTATATATGGGAAATAGAACTTAAAAAGATGCTGACTGATACAAGGAAAACAATTATTCCAGTATATTTAGAAAGCTGTGATTTGGCTGCTATACCTAATTTTAATGGAACAGAAGAAAAGATTTCCAATTTTGAAATTATTCCTAAAGATGTTAGCGGAAAGCTACGTCCTATTAATCTTTGGGTTAATGAAGCGGAAGCTTTAACAAAAGTGGCGAGTAGAATAAGAGAAGTAGTGGAGAGAGGTGTAGGTGAAAGAACTTAAAAAATATATTACTACAAAAATTGAAAGTCAGAAAGGGTATATGATATTTACTGATATAAGAGTTATTGCATTGCGAAAAACTACCACTCCATAACTGTAGTAATGTCAAAATTCAGAAAAAAGGCTTTGTAAGTTTCAAATTAATTCTTACAATACTTCCTCAAGAAACAATGTTTTAATTATTGTCGAGCAAAGATCCCATGCCTAAAGGCGGAGGGATAGAAGAAGTAAGTACCCCGCAGGTATGAGGCAGTTTTTAGGGCTGAAATGACGAGGAGTACTGCTGATAGCCCGCTTATATGCTGATGATTGAAAGCAGCTAACCGCCCCAAACGTATTTTATTAAAAATTTAAGGTTACTTTAAACCAAATCTGGTATAAATGAAAGAACTTTAGTTGTAATATTTGCGTTGATACAAATGGTGAATTTTTTTAAACCTCATTTAGTAGTTTTGATTTTTTGTATGCTTTGTGGCGTGCAAAATCTGCTTGCCCAGCAAATTGGTAAAAATGATACTATACCAACACTCGCTATCATTTATGATGGCGACACCATGGAATTGAAGACGCTTGAATTCGTTTTTGTTTACGCAAAAATTTCCGCAGCTCAAGCCAAAGCAAATGCAACTTATAACAGACTTAGAAATGCAGTATATGTAACCTACCCATATGCACGGAGAGCAGGCTCGGTAATGAATGATATAAATGCAAAACTTACTGCAGTAAAAGAAAAGGCAGATCGTAAAAAATACATAAAAAGCAGAGAAAAAGAATTAAAAAAGGAATTTAGTGATCCGCTTACCAATTTATCTGTTTACCAGGGCAAAGTTTTAATGAAATTGATAAACCGGGAAACCGGAAACAACTGCTACGAAATTATTAAAGAATACAAAGGAGGTGTTACCGCAAGGCTTTACCAAACAGTAGCTTTCTTTTTTGATAGTAATTTAAAACAATCTTACAATGCCAACAGCGATGATGCTACTATTGAAAAAATA
>JANPIF010000347.1:0-2041 GCA_031424845.1 Ferruginibacter sp. | reverse complement strand
AGCCCAATCGTCATAATCTCCAATGCGAGGAAAAATCCCTTTGGGACTAATATTATCTTCGGGTTGTGCTACGTAATTGAAACGTGCATAATCCATAATAGATGGTGTGTGGCCATTGGCTTCTACCCAAGCTTTATCTCTTAATTTTTCAACAGGCACTGTTGAAGATGATCCAAAATTATGCCTTAACCCAAGTGTGTGTCCCACTTCATGAGATGATACAAAACGGATTAATTGTCCCATCAATTCATCATCAAATACCATCTTTCTTGCACGGGCATCATTAGGAGAAGCCTGCACAAAATACCAGTTACGTATAAGTTGCATTACATTATGGTACCAGTTTATATGGCTCTCCATAATCTCTCCGCTTCGTGGGTCAGAAATGCTGGGTCCACTAGCATTTGGAATAGTAGAGGGTTTGTAAACAATTGCTGAAAAACGGGCGTCTTCCAAACTCCATTCAGGATTTTCCTGTTTTGTAGGCGCTGTTTTACCAACGATAGCATTTTTAAAACCTGCTTTTTCAAATGCAGCCTGCCAGTCATTTACACCTTGTATTAAATAAGGAACCCATTTTGCAGGTGTTGCAGGATCTATATAAAATACAATAGGTTTTTTAGGCTCAACAAGTTCACCTCTTTTATATTTCTCCATGTCTTCCTCCTTAGGCTCCAATCGCCAGCGCTTTATCATCGAGATTCTTTTTACACCCTGAGGGTTTAAATCAAAATCAGTATAACCAACACTAAAATAACCAACACGTGGGTCGTAGTATCTTGGCTGCATCGGGTTTTGAGGCAATAACACCATCGAGCTGTTCAGCTCCAGTGTTACATTACCCTCATTAGGCCCCGTGGGAGAACTTGCAAATGTTTTTACAGTGACTACCTCCACATTTATTGGAAAAGTTTTTACATTGACTACATAAGATTTATCTTTTTGTATTGCTGATAAGTTGGCTCTTTTTTTAGTGCCATTGTCCAAAAACAACACATCGTTATCTCCATTTACAAGATCAGTAACATCAATAACAATAGCAGAGGAGTCTTTTGAAAATGCTTTTATATCAAATACAAATTCTATAGGCTGTATGTTGGAATTATTTACCGAAGAAAACATTGGCGACGTAGAATCTTTTGTATATTCTGCATAAGAAATGGTGCGCAAAAATATATTATCGTTTGGTCCTTTTTCAAACCAAATTACATTTGAGCCAATATCATCTCCAGCATAAGAAAGCCCGGAATTACGACCTGCCGTCGGAGCTTTTGAAATTCTGTTCACAACAAGAATTTCCCTTTTTAATAAATTTTTTGGTATCTCAAAGAAATATTTATCGTCCAAAAAATGAACTTTAAACATTCCAACACTTGTTTTTGCTTTGGCTGTAATAATTTCTGAATAGGGTTTTGGTCCTTTGGATATGGGCCTGGCCTTTGCATTTTTAGAGGTGTCAGCATTGGCGGAAGCTGTATCGCCAGGCGCTCTGTTACCGGGCCTTTGGGCTAAAACACTTCCTGAACAAAAAAGTAAGGCAACAATAAGCAGCCGTTTTCTAGTAATAATTCTCATAGCGGTATTGTTTATTAAAAAATTGTTATGAATTTCCTCACAATAATAATGAAAACAAAGCATCTGCCCATTGTTTTACTCCTTTGAAACAGGGTAGTCTCCTGCCATGTATTGCCTATTTTCCATCATTTTTAGAAGCAAACATTTTAATTCTGCAATTAAAAAATCTTTTATTTTTAACTCAGGTATTGTTAAATTTTAAAAATGAGATTAAAAAATATACTTCCATACGGATAAAAAAAACGGTTTGATAAAATTATCAAACCGTTTTACTATATCATATTCTTGGTAAAGTATTACCCCTCTTCCGTAGCAAAACTTGCCCCAATATATTCTTTGTTCATCCTTGCTATATTAGCAACCGAAATTCCTTTTGGACATTCAGCTTCGCAGGCATACACGTTTGTACAGTTACCAAAGCCTTCTTTATCCATTTGAGCTACCATGTTTAAAGCCCTGCTTTCTC
>JANPIF010000346.1:0-2390 GCA_031424845.1 Ferruginibacter sp. | reverse complement strand
TTAGGTTTGAATCCTAACGCGGTCACCAACAGAGATTACTTTACGTAATCTCTGTTGTATTTATATTCATTTACAGACCCGGTGGAGTTTTTTCAAGCATATACATTAAAACATAAATGACTTTATGTGACACCCCGATATTTAAAAGACTTAGTGTTATAACTAACTCATTCTACACATCATTATAATAATTGGGGAATGTGTTTTACTAATTTAGAACCAAAAATTAGAAATCAAAATAAATTTTACTCCATAAGGCAACAATTAAAACCTTAAGGGAGTCATAAAAATGGCTCTTTTTTATTGCACGTTTGTTATTAAGAAATTGTCCTCATCGTGTTAAAAAATAGCCAAATATGCTTTAAATTTCTTATCTTGGTTTCTTCAATCCCTATATAACATTATTGTATAATACAACCTTCAATTATGAAAAAAAGTTTACTGTTGTTTTTTTTATTTGCTGGATTATTTTTTAAATTTTCTTATTCTCAAGCCCCTCTTGCAGCTGCAAATCCCAATTTTGTACATGACAAATTGGTTGATTTAACTCTGAAAAGTCAAAACTCTGTGAGTTTACCGGATTCAGTTACTCAAATTTTAATTAATTACGCCCGCAACAAGAGTATTCCATATCAATTAGTACTGCGAAATTCATACATGTTTAAAGTTCTTTACAATGAAAATTTATCAATAGAGGATAGGCTATTTGGTTGTAAATATTACATTTTAGCAAACTCTGGTGTAGAACAACATGCACCCTTATATTTTTTAAAAGAATTAGAAGCCTCATTGACCGCAAGAAAATAAAAACTTTTTATGCTTAAAAATTTACTTCTCTTTATAATTTCTATTCTCACATTTACAATTAGTTCCTTTGCCCAACCTATTACCGTAAGTAATATTTCTACCACAGGTAGATTAAATTCATGTGGTGGTGGTTTTGGAGCACCAGTTGTGAACGTAACATATATCTCTGGAACAGGTTCTACGGTTGTAAATGGTGAATTGGTTTGTTTAAATCCCTGCGATTCAACTATTATTGAAATATCAGTTACCAATGTTCGCTGGAATCAAACACCCGGTATAAATTGGATACATGGTTTTTTCTTTCCTCCTGGTGGCGCAACAGGTTTTACTTTTTTAAATTCGACTTTATCTCCAACAAATTGGATTCCTATATCTACTGGGGGTTGTACTGGTGCCTGCCCCACAGGCGGGCAATTTGTTGGAGGACCGGGATATTACTTTAGGGCAGCTTCTGCATCTGCTTGTTGTCCTTCTGGGCCTACAACATTAGACCCTTGCGATAACTGGGGCGATGGAAGTATTAATTGTAATGTACAATTTGCAGTAACATTTCAAATGAGGCTTTGTAATGCAATACTAAATGGACAACCTAAAATTTTACGCCTAGTAGCCACAGCAGATGGTAATACAGGATGTTGGACAATTGCTGATGCTACTCTAAATTCATTACTTTTTCAATTTAATACTGTTGCCTGTGCAGCACCAATATTCACTCCGAATCCCGTAGCGGCGCCGCCTGTACAATCATGTACACCAACACCAAATTTTGTTGGTACGTATACAGGTGGATGTGGTAATAGTTCCACCATCACTTGGTGGTCTGCATCTACGGGTGGGGTTCAGGTTGGTTCAGGTTCTCCATTTGTTTACGATCCTCCAGGGTCTGCTTGCCCGGGTACTTTATATGCACAATGTTGCCCACTTAGCGGTTCAGGTTCATGCATAAGCAGAAGAGCAGTTTCCGGCGGTGCCTGTGCCGCCCCTTTAACATTAAACTATTTTAATTCAACAGGTGCTACCTGTACAAATGCGTCTGCAACAATAGACTCAATTAATATTTCTAATGGCAATGGTCCATTCACTTATACGCTTAATCCTGGTAATGTTACAAACACCACCGGTACTTTTCCTGGCTTAACGCCGGGTACTTTATATACCGTCTTGGTAACAGATGCAACTGGTTGCCAGTCTACAAAAGATACCACTTTTCTGGCTCCTACAAATTGCTGCGGCCCTGCACCTGTCCCCCAAGGACCGGTTACTTACTGCCAGAATGCAACAACGGCCACTCCTTTAACAGCAACGGGTACTGCATTGCTTTGGTATACAACTGCCACAGGCGGTACAGGTAGTGCAACAGCCCCCACTCCATCTACAGCCACAGCCGGTACATTTACATTTTATGTATCTCAAACGGTAAATGGTTGTGAGTCGCCGAGGGCATCTATAGTTGTAACTATTACAGCAGCACCTGCAGCGCCTACGGTTACAACACCAATACTTTATTGTCAGAATGATGTGGCTGCACCACTTACTGCTACAGGTACAAATTTACTTTGGTACACAACTGCTACAGGTGGTAC
>JANPIF010000345.1:0-2050 GCA_031424845.1 Ferruginibacter sp. | reverse complement strand
CGGTTGGAAAATTATTAAAACCATGGGTACTCGTATAACTAAAGTAACTCCCTTTGAAGGTGTGGCAGCAGAATCTGCCGGGGCATTAACATTGTTTATTACAGAAATGCTTAAAATACCTGTTAGTACAACCCATACAATTACGGGTGCCATCATTGGCGTAGGTGCTACCAAAAGATTAAGTGCAGTACGTTGGGGGGTAACCATAAACTTAGTATGGGCGTGGATATTGACCATACCTGTAAGTGCAGTACTTGCTGCCATCATTTATTATATAGCCCATGCACTTTTGGGGTAAGTTTCCTACAAAATATATAGAAATATTTAAATCACCCTACACAGGGTGATTTTTTATGTGAGGTAATAAAACCTAAATTTGTACAGCTGCTAAATACTATAATAGAAAACTAGGTTATTTAAATATTTGCAAGGATATCTTTTCTATAATTAAAAAATCCACTAAATAAACGCATGAAATTAATACTTGTTACCGGGGGTTGTGGTTATATAGGCTCGCATACAATTGTTGACCTTGTGCAAAATGGATATGATGTAATATGCATTGATAATAACAGCAGAAGTAATGAAAATATATTGGATGGGGTAGAAGAAATAACAGGTAAAAAGATAAAAAATTACAAAGTTGACTTATGTATTTATGATGATGTATTTGCAGTGTTTCAAGAAAATCCAACTATAGCAGGCATCATACATTTTGCTGCTTATAAAGCAGTGGGAGAATCGGTAGCAAATCCATTAATGTATTTTGATAATAATATCAATTCTCTCATTAATATTTTGAAATGTGCGCAGGAAATGAATATATCACATTTCGTTTTTTCATCTTCTTGCACAGTTTATGGTAACCCAGATGAGATGCAGGTTACAGAAGCTACGCCACAAAAAAAAGCAGCATCACCTTATGGACTAACCAAGCAGATCGGTGAAAATATGATTGAAAATTTTGTAGCAAAAAGTTCAACAAACGCTGTGCTGCTAAGGTATTTTAATCCCGTAGGGGCACATATTTCTAATGCCATTGGGGAATTACCGATAGGTAAACCACAAAACTTAATACCTGCTGTAACCCAAACAGCCATCGGCAAATTACCTCAAATGACGGTATTTGGTTCAGACTATGATACAAGAGATGGAAGTTGCGTAAGAGACTTTATACATGTAAGTGATATTGCCCATGCACACACATTGGCATTACAATATTTAGAAAAAAACATTACATCAAATTTGTGTGAAATTTTCAACCTTGGCACAGGCGATGGTTTTACAGTTTTAGAAGTCATAAAAACATTTGAAAAAGAGAATAATGTACCCCTAAATTATGTTATTGGGGAAAGAAGAGAGGGAGATGTAGTAGCCATTTATGCTAATAACGATAAGGCTAAAAATGTGCTTGGCTGGCAACCTTCACTCACTTTAAAAGACATGGTAAAAACTGCATGGCAATGGGAAATAAAATTGAATGAGAAAAAAAATATTTAATGCGACAACAATTCTATCTACATTAATTTTTATACTTTACTTTGCAAACAAAATAAATAAATACATGCTAAGCGATATTGAAGTAACAGGCAAAAAAGATACAAGAAGCGGTTTTGGAGATGGAATAATGGAAGCGGCTACAGAAAATGAAAACATTGTAGCCCTTACTGCAGACCTTGCAGGCTCCCTAAAACTTGGGCCATTTATAAAAGCATTTCCCGAAAGGTTTATACAATGTGGTATTGCGGAAGCAAATATGATTGGCATTGCAGCCGGACTTACCATTGGTGGGAAAATCCCCTATACTACAACCTTTGCAAATTTTAGTACTGGTCGTGTGTACGATCAAATAAGACAAAGTGTGGCATACAGCGGCAAAAATGTAAAAATATGTGCCTCTCATGCCGGTCTTACTTTAGGTGAAGATGGCGCAACACACCAAATATTAGAAGACATTGGTTTGATGAAAATGTTACCAGGAATGACGGTAATCAATACGTGCGATTACAATCAAACCAAAGCAGCAACTTTAGCATTAGCCGATCATCAT
>JANPIF010000344.1:0-1948 GCA_031424845.1 Ferruginibacter sp. | reverse complement strand
TTCAGAAAAAGGTAAACCAAAGATATTGTTGTTGGGGTTTCCTACAGAGTTGGGGTCAAATTGTGACAGATCGGACATTAGCTTCTTTTTGAAAATTTTGGCAAAGATAGGGTTGCAAACTACATCATCTAAATAACGTATTAAGATTAACAAATAGTACTAAATGTTGAAAAAAACTATCCCATAATAGACCTTATTCCCATTTCTACTTTATAAAATTGGATGCAGCCATAAGAGTAACGAGGCTCTGAAGTTTATAAATATGTTGGATTATCACTATAATCTGAGCATAATAAAGATGGTCCATAATAATATAATAGATTGTTCTATAAGGATTCTTGTAAAAAAATCCTTAGTATAAGTCTTAATACAGTAAAACGACTCAAACAGAAACTAAACATATTTTAAATAAACCTGTAAATGAATTACCCATTAAGGAATTTGGAAGTTAAAATTTATACACACAACCTCAATTAGGTTAACTTTGCGGAATATTTCAAAAAAATGAAAAGAACTCATATAATATTACTGGTAGGCATAGCCGCAGTTATAGTTGGTTTACTTACTTTTTCAGCCGATTTTTCAACTTATGATACCATTGGTTCAGCTAAAGAGAAGCAGGGAAAGTTCGTACATATTATTGCCAAATTAGATAAAACACAACCGGTAGAATATGATGCTATCAAAAACCCTAACTACCTTACTTTTTATGCGGTAGATAGCCTTGGCGGACAAACAAAAGTGGTGTATAACAACAGCAAACCAACGGACCTTGAAAAAAGCGAAAGGCTTGTAATGAAGGGGAAAATGGGAGCTGACCATTTTGAATGCAGCGATATTTTATTGAAATGCCCAAGCAAATACAAAGATGATAAACAGCAGTTGCAAAACGAAGTGAAGCAACAAACCTCTATGAAATAATTTACCAGAATTTGAACATTGAAATATGAAATTTGAAGGTGAACACTTATTACCCGGGCAGATAGGACATTTTTTTGTTATTCTCTCTCTTATTACAGCATTAATAGCAACCATTTCTTTTTTTAAAGCCTCCAGAGTTATTGACCTTGTTGAAAAAAACAACTGGCTAAAAACTGCACGTTTTTCATTTTACTTACAAATAACATCGGTGTTTGTAATTTTTGCGTGCATTATGTATATATGTTCCAATCATTTGTTTGAATATATGTATGCCTATAAACATACATCGCTGGAGCTGGAATATAAATATTTACTCTCGTGCATATGGGAAGGACAAGAAGGAAGTTTTCTTTTATGGGCTATATGGCATGGGGTTTTAGGAATAGTACTTACAAGAAAAGCCAAAGAGTGGGAAGCACCTGTAATGACGGTGATAAGTTTTGCGCAGTTTTTTTTAATGCTCATGATTTTAGGTGTTTATTTTGGCAACATTAAAATTGGTAACAGTCCATTTACACTAACAAGAAACGAGATATCAGCTCCAATTTTTGCGCAGGCAAATTATTTAAGTTTCATAAAGGATGGTATTGGTTTAAATATCTTACTAAGAAATTATTGGATGGTTATTCATCCCCCTATTTTGTTTTTAGGGTTTGCTTCTACTCTTGTTCCTTTTGCTTATGCATATGCAGGCATACAAACAAAATAGTATGGTGATTGGGTAAAACCTGCACTTCCATGGGCTTTGATGTGTGCGGCTGTATTAGGGGTAGGTATAATGATGGGTGGAAAATGGGCTTACGAATCTTTAAACTTTGGTGGTTATTGGGCTTGGGACCCTGTAGAAAATGCATCGCTGGTTCCATGGCTTTTATTGATAGCAGGCTTGCATACAATGGTTATTTACAAAGCCACCGGGCACTCTTTACGAGCAAGTTATTTGTTCATGTTTCTTACGTTTATTTTTATTTTGTATTCTACTTTTCTTACTCGTACGGGTGTACTGGGCGATACTTCTGTACATGCT
>JANPIF010000343.1:0-4008 GCA_031424845.1 Ferruginibacter sp. | reverse complement strand
CCATTGCACCCCATGAAATCCCTGCAGTTGCTACGCCTGCTATAGCATCGGCACTTGCAAAATGCTCAAATATAACAGCACATAATTCGCTTTTAATAAAATCTCTTACATAAGGGTATCCTAGAGCCCGGCGATTATCACAATAGATTGGACTCTTCCAACCACTTGCCCAGGTATAAGGATTTTCAATATTTAATTTTACAGCATTTATCTGTAATAATTTTTCTGCAATAGCTTGTGCCGCTGTTGTCATTTATTTAAACGGATTTAATTGAAACAAAGATAACATGTTGGCAAATCATTGTAATGTATATCCTGTAATTTTACTTCATAAAAAAAAATTATGCAAATAAAGATTTATGTAGATGAGGCTCCTATATATATTACTGATGAACTTTCGCAGGAACTTAAAAATTTATCTACCCAAAAAGATGTACTTTTTATGCAGGATGAAAAAATTGATTATTCACTAATTCTATCATCGTTGCAAAATAATAAAAAGAAAGCTGTTATTATTTTAGGTAAAAATATTAAGGAAGTACAAAATAAATTTTTTAATCAATTTACAATAATAGAAGCCTCTGGTGGAATTGTACAAAACGAAAACAAAGATTTACTATTTATTTTTAGAAGAAATAAATGGGATTTACCCAAAGGCAAAATGGAAACCGGAGAAACACCCGAAGTATGTGCAGCAAGAGAAATTGAAGAAGAAACAGGCGTAAATAATTTACATTTAAAACATAAAATTGGAGAAACATTTCATATTTATGAAGAAAGAGGTGATTTAATTTTAAAAGTAAGTCACTGGTTTTATTTTATAAGTGAGGGTGAGCAAAACACCGTTCCTCAAACAGAAGAAGATATAGCAGAAGTGAAATGGATACACACAAAAGATATTAAAGAACCGATGGCAAATACTTATCAAAATATTAAAGATATACTGACTGTTTTTTTTGACACCCCCTGACCCTTTAAAATAAATTTATTTTGCCTGTACTGCTTGTGGCTTTTGAGGTCTTCTTAAACTATCTTCAGGATAATTAGCTTTAATGGTATCTCTTAAAGCGTTTGCCCAATTTGCAATACCTGTTTTTTGTATTGTTGTTAGGTTTGCATTTCTATGTATAACTGTGTAAGATTCTAGTGGCATTTCACCTTCTTCTGTTTCCGTTATTATTTCTTCTAATTTTCTATATTGCTTGCCTATTTTATAAGATGCAAATTCATTAAAGTTTAATTCTTTTTTTCCCTCTTTTACATGATCTGCTAAAAACCACGCTAATGGCTGCACATTATTATACCAAGGGTAAGCAGTATTGTTACTATGGCAATCGTAGCAACTTGATTTTAGGGTAGCCATAACATCCTGTGGTATTGCATATTTTGTTGCAATATCATTTACAGCTACAGCAGATGAAATATTTCTTTCAGGTCTAATAAATTGAATGGCAATAAATGCAATAAGCAATAAAATCAAAAAACGTTTGATAAAAATTTTCATATCAGAATTGGTTTTTAGCAATTGGAAAGATAGAGTAAATTTATTGATTGTTTATTCCCCTTACTATATATCCCTCTTTTCTTAATAGGGTTATCAATCCATTCTTTCCAAACAAATGGGCTGCACCAACGCCCATAAAAATATTATTTTCTTTTAAAATTGATTTTAATTGCTTCACCCAATTTTCATTTCTGTTTTTTAATAATACATCATCATTTTCTCCGCCAGAAAAAGTAGTATCAGCAATTAACTGCGCAAGTTTTCCTGTTTCCTGGTTTTTATAAATGTTTACCATTTTGTTAAAATATACTTTGTATTTTTTTGTGCTATCAATATCCTTCAGCAATGCTTTGGCCTGTACCTCGTAAGGTATACTATCAAAAACTGATGATTGAAACTCTATCGTTTCAAAACCTTTTATTTCTTTCTTTTCTTTTTTAGCAATAGTCATCAATTCCAGCTCAACACCGCTCGGTGTTTTGCAAGGCATCATACGTGGGTACAACATTGCTTCCAACATCATTGGTTTTGTCTTATTAAAAAAACTGAGGTTCATCTTTAAGGAGTCCTTAAAAAATTTATTCACTTTTGCCATTTCTTCGGGTGTATATAAATCCTTCAGTGTTTTGTTTTTCATGTTCATTAAAAACATACCGCCCAAAGTGTTTTTGGGATCATCCAAATCCATTTCAAAATATACTTCTTTCGCTTCTTTTAAGGCAGTTTGCAAATTGTTGCTAAACTTAATATCATCTTTACAAAGAATATGAAAAGTGCCAAACAAATAGCTTTTCTTTTTTAAACCATTCCCCGATATTTCCCATAACAATGTATTGTCATCTTTGCTTTGAGTGAGTTTTGTTTGTTGTTGTGCTTTGCAACTTTGAAAAAACAATACAGTTGCTAAGAGATAGAATATTTTCATGATTAATTATTGTTTTTCACCGCAGAGGACATGAGTTAAATGAGTTTTCGCTGAGGCATTCAAAAGAAATTTAGCACATTAGCTAATTATTTTATAGTTTGCCAAAATCTCATCTACTCTTCTCTCCACTTTTTCATCTAAAACCAAAGGCGGAGCATGGTGAGGTTTAATTCGTGCATCAAATATTACAGAAGTACAACCCCAATGCTTATTTTCTGTATAACTATTTACACCATAAATATCATGAGATGGGTTTGTTCTTGTAAATGTAACCCATAAAAAATTGTTCAGTTTTTCTGCAGCAAAAGTGGAATCGTCACTAACAATAATAAATGGAAATTCGTCTAACTCATTTTCATACGATGACAATGTTTCATTCAATGTTTTCATTTCTGAATGAGCAGCATTATAATCAGTAAAAGGTTTTAATTGAATTGAAACAATTCCAGGCATTATTAGATTGCTATTAAATTGTTGCAAAAAATCAGGCATTGTTTCGCCGAGTTTTCTTTTTACAATACCGTTTGCTGCAAATACAACTTTGCTACCACTGTTAATTGATGTACCGGAGTAATCTAAAGTATCAATAGTGGTATTGGTGTGAAAATGTATATCTCTTTTGAGGTTAATTCGTTCCAATAAAAAAGATAAATAGGGTTCTATATCATGGGTATTTATTTTGCCTGATCCATCAGCTGTTATAAATAAAAATTTAGCCAAACTTAATTGTCCGGTACCTAAAATATGATTGGCTATGGTAAGTAACTCTGCTGGCTGTGTTGCAGGTGTATAAGGTGTGTATCGTTCGCTCCCAATGGCTAGCAATAAAGGATGCACGCCCGCAGCATCAACAGCATTTACTTCCATCAACCCGGGTATCTCATTTTGCAAAGCACTGCCGGTAATAGAATGAATTAATTGTCCAAAACTTGTATCTTCCTGTGGTGGTCTTCCTACAACAGTAAAAGGCCAAATTGCATTTTTTCGTGCATACACTTTATGCACCTTCATTAACGGAAAATCATGTTGCAGGCTATAATAACCAAGGTGATCACCAAACGGACCTTCGGGTTTATTTTGTTGGGGTTCTACCGTACCTGTAATTACAAAATCAGCATCGGTACTTATGCAAAATTCATCTTTGTACGTATATCTAAAACGTCTTCCACCCAATGCACCTGCGAAAGTAGCTTCACCTAAACCTTCGGGCAAAGGCATAACTGCTGCAACGGAATGCGATGGTGGTCCACCTGCAAATACACTCACTTTTAAAGCCTGCCCTTTTGCATTTGCTTTAGTTTGGTGTACTCCAATACCTCTGTGCAATTGGTAATGCAAACCAATTTCTTTATCTTTTATATAATCATTTCCTGAAAGTTGTATCCGATACATACCCATATTACCATTCATGATACCCGGCTTATCAATATCTTCTGTGTACACCTGCGGCAGCGTTACATATGCGCCACCGTCCATTGGCCAATGCACAATTTGTGGTATGTCACTTATATTTATTTCCTCAAATAGAACCGGTTTATTAATTGGATTTTTTAATGGCAAAGCCTTAAAACCGGCAGCA
>JANPIF010000342.1:0-4054 GCA_031424845.1 Ferruginibacter sp. | reverse complement strand
TTTCTTTTAAGTCGTTTTGTTGTAATAAAATTTCTGGTCTTGATGCCCCCAATAGTTCGGTGATGAGTGTTTCTATCCGCTTACTGTTTCTTGTAATAATTTCTAAATAAAGAGCAGCATCTTCAGTTTTAAGTTCTTCCGTTAATTGTTCTAATGAAAGATTAATATTGTTGAGAGGGTTTCTAACTTCATGGGCAAGAGTTCGCACAAGTCTTTCAGCCATGCCTAATTTCTCTAACCTTACATTATTTTTTTCTGCTTTTTTAAGTTCAGTAACATCATGTATTATTCCCTGTAAAAAAACTTCGCCATTAATATCTGTTTCTTTAGATAATGAAATTACACAACACAAAAGTTCATTTTCTTTCGTTCGCATTTCCATCTCCTTATCATGTACCTCTCCTAATTTCAACTGAGATTTAAGTACTTTTCTATCCTGTTCTTTGGTGAGCAAATCCAATATAGAAATGTTTTTCATTTCTTCAGAACTGTAACCAAAAAGTTTGTTGGTTGCCTCATTAACATCAGTAAAAAGCAAATCTGTGGCGCTCATTAAAAAAACGGCATCTTTCGATCTTTCAAAAATATGCCTGAATTTTCGCTCATTGGATTTCAGTGTTCTTACAGAAATACTTTTTTCAATTACATGACGAATACATCTTTCTAATTTCTCTGTATCAATCTCCCCTTTAATTAAATAATCAACCGCACCAGCATGCATTACTTCTGCATCCAATTCGGGTGCAGCTCTTCCTGTAAGAATGATGATAGGCTCATCACATTTTTTTTCGAAAGCTTCTTTTATAAAATCGAGCCCAGTTTTAGCGCCTAAATAATAATCTACCAAATACAAATCATATTTTTTTGAACATACATCTTCCATGGCTTTTTTATAATCGTATCGCCATTCAACTGTAAAGTTGCAGTTCTTAATATTTTTAATATATTGGTTTGTAATAAAAAAGTCATCCTCATCATCATCAACAATGAGAATTTTGTAAGAAGAAAGTTCTGAAAACATATTCAAATCTGTTTATATAAGCCTACTAATAAGTGGAATTCGTTTTGTACATCAACAATCGTACTAATAATTTTTTAAAAATAATAATTAAATAAGGGAATCATTATTTTATTCTACGGTAGCATTTATTTGCCTTTCAGTAATAGCATCGCATTGTGGTTTTAATAATTCGTAGCTACCTTGTTTTACAGCATATTTACCTTTAGTATGTATGAGCATTGCACATTGCTCTGCCTGTTCTTTTTGATGTCCACAAATAGCAATTAGGGTTTCAATTACCCACTCAAATGTATTTACTTCGTCATTCCACACAATGAGATTATGGTTGGTTGCTTCCTCAATTGCAACATCCACCTCTTCATCAGTATAAATACTTGGGTCGTATGTAAATTTTTTTTGCATTAATTTTTCATCAATAATTATAATGTAAAAATATAACAGAAAAAACGATTGAAAAAATCAATATTTTAAGATACAAAGCACACACTTTCTCTAAATGATAAATACACTTTATATTTGAAAACGAAACATATTATATGCTTAAACTTATTTGCTTGGTTCTTTCATTTACAACCACATTAGCAATGGCTCAAAAAAATAGTAAGAATGATGATTTTTTAAAAAGCCTTCTACAGAATAATCCTCTCCTTAAAAATTATTTGGATAACAAAGATTTATATAGAATACAAATTATATATACGCAAATAGATAGAAATAAAAAAAATGAACCGAGTTTTAAACATTTTAAATTTAATGTAAATAACAACTTGTATTTCTATCCCGCAAGTACAAGTAAAATGCCTGTAGCATTTTTGGCATTACAAAAATTAAATGAGTTAAATATTGCTGGTGTTGATAAAAATACTTCCATAATAATAGACAGTGCAAATAATAAACACCCTATTTTAAATGAACCAACTTCTGCCGATGGAAGGCCCACAATTGCACATTACATAAAAGAGGTTTTTATGGTAAGTGATAATGAGGCAAACAATAGATTATATGAATTTGCAGGACAGGAATATATAAATAAAGAATTGAAAAAAAAATCTTACAGAGATGCCCAAATTTTACACCGCTTGGGTGTATCATTAACTGATGCGCAAAATAGAAAAACTAATACACTTGTTTTTGTTGATAAAAACAGCAACCAATTATATACACAACCAGCCCAAATAAGCAAATTAAAATATATAGAAAGAAATGATTTTTTAGGAAAAGGTTTTTATAAAAATAATGTATTGGAAAATGCACCATTTGATTTTTCTACAAAGAACAGGTTGTATTTGGGCGATCTTCATAAAATGCTTTTAAGCGTATATTTTCCTGAAAAGTTTTCTAAAAAAGAACGATTTAATCTTACAGAAGAAGATCATCAATTTATTTATAAATACATGTCACAATTGCCAACTGAAAGCACCTTTCCAACTTATGATAGTACTATAACCGATGCTTATTGTAAATTTTTAATTTACGGTGCAGAAAAAACTAAGATCCCAAATAACATACGGATTTTTAATAAAGTAGGAATTGCATACGGTTTTTTAACAGATGTGGCTTACATCATTGATTTTGAAAAAAATATTGAGTTTGCAATAAGTGCTACCATGTATGTAAATAAAGATGAAATATTCAATGATGATAAGTATGAATATGAAACAATTGGATTTCCATTTATGAAAAACCTTGGTAAAACAATTTATGAATTTGAAATTACAAGAGAGCGAAAAAATAAACCCGATCTAAGTAAGTTTAAATTGAGTTATGACAAATAAATTAATGATTTTATTTTGCAAATAAAATTTGATTCTTCTGGTAAAATAATTTTGTACCATATAATTTATTTCTTTCATTTCAAACTGTTCAAATAATAGTTTCATTATTTTCTATCCAAAAAACCATTACAAAATTCTGCCTACCGTTTTTTTAAACAGTTTATCTTCATATGTTATAAAATTACAATTGCACCCTCTTTAGGTATTGGAAATTTTAAATATAATCTGTTATATTCGCTCATAAAAAATGAATATAATGCGCATCGGTTTTTTGTTTGGATTTTTAACAGGGTTTCTTTCTGCAGATGCTCAAACAACCATAGAAGAATTTCCCCCTTACAAGGGTTCAGATTTGGGATTAACCTATTCTCCAAAAAAATCTTTGTTTAAAATTTGGGCGCCTACTGCTACTAAAGCTCAGTTAAAAATATACAAAGAAGATATAGCTGGTGATGCTCTAGAAATTATCCCAATGAAAAAATCTGTTAATGGTACTTGGGTAATTTCTGTAAGCAATAATATAATAGGAAAATATTACAGTTTTAATGTTGAACATAAAGGTGTTTGGTTAAAAGACGTTCCCGATCCTTATGCTAAAGCCGTAGGTACAAATGGCAAAAGGGCTATGGTGATAGATTTAAAAGATACCAACCCAAAAGGCTGGGAAAACGATAAACATCCCATTTTAAAAAATAAAACAGATGCCGTAATTTATGAACTGCATGTTAGAGATGCAAGCATAGCTGCAAACTCCGGCATTAAAAACAAAGGAAAATTTATTGGCTTAACTGAAGCCGGAACAAAAAACAACGAAGGGTATTCTACAGGATTAGATCATATAAAAGATTTAGGTATAACACATGTGCATTTGCTTCCAGTATTTGATTTTAACTCTAATGATGAAGCAGAGCTGAATAATGCACAGTACAATTGGGGATATGACCCATTAAATTATAATGTGCCTGAAGGCTCTTACAGTACCAATGCTGCAAATGGAAATGTGCGCATAAAAGAATTTAAACAATTGGTAAAAACTTTTCATGGCAATGGCTTGAGTGTTGTGATGGATGTTGTGTATAACCATACCGGTGTTACAGAAGCTTCCAATTTTAACCAACTTGTTCCAGGATATTATTACAGGAAAAAAAATGATGGAACATTTAGCGATGCAAGTGGCTGTGGCAATGAAACCGCAAGTGAAAAATACATGATGCGTAAATTTATGGTTGAATCGCTTGTGTATTGGGTAAAAGAATAT
>JANPIF010000341.1:0-6236 GCA_031424845.1 Ferruginibacter sp. | reverse complement strand
TCTTTCCATCTCATTCTGTATGCATTCATAGCAGTAATACCCAATTTTTTTATAAGCTTATAATTTACAACAGCACCAACTGGTGCACCAATAACCGGAACCAATTGTGCAAGTTTTGCAAGGTCAATATAGTCACGGTATTCCTGTTGAAAATTTCTCCAGTCAAATTGGTTGATGTCTTCCGGTAGTTCTTTGCTCTTCTCTTTCCAATCTACCATTTTTAAATAAATATTTTTACGATGCTGATGGCTGGAGAAAGCCAATTCAAAAATATGCAATAGGTAAACTCTTTCTTTGTAATCCATCACATTGTGGCCATAAATGGAAGCAATATCAAAAAGCAATTTTAATTTTAAGCCTAATAAAATAGGAAAATCTGCCAAGCCAAGCAAAATGCCACCTGCGCCGGTAATGCCACCTTCTACTGCTGCGGTAGTTCTGTAAAATTCAATTCTTTTTATAACTGCAATCTCTTTTTCTTCTATTGATACAGAATCTGCCAATGCTTTTTGTGTAGTATATTTTGCACCAAACAATACTCCCTTTATCATTTGTTTTATAGTGGCAGTAATAGCTTGGTGTACTTTTTCGGGAATCCAGGTATTAATTTTTGTCTGTATTTTTTTTGAAAGATTATTGAGAAGCGATGGCTTTTTAAGCATTTGCTTTTGCCAAATTTTTAATTCATCGGAAATTTTTTCTTGGTAAGATTGCATGAATTTACATTTAGACTGCAATTTATTTTAGTTGTGGGTTATGGCACGTTTTAAATATGCACATGTAAAATTAATTTGCTTAAGGTGGTTTTTTCTTTTTAAAGAGCCAACCATCTAGACGCATAATATTACGAAGGTGATTTCATGATTTATTGCATAATAAAAGTTGAAAAATGATATAAAGATCAACGGCTGCGCTGCTTAGCCGTAAATCATTTTATTGCCTGCCTTTGAGGCAATAAAATATTGGAGGCGGGCAGCGGAGAAATGTTGGATATTGTTTCAATATTTACAGCCCCAAGTTTTTCTATTGGCAAATTTGAATATTTTTTCCGCTAACTTTATTTTTCCTACAAAACTTTATTATGAGACAACTATTTCTACCTATTTTATTTGTAATTCTAACTACTCAAACCTTTGCACAAAAAAATCCTGTAATTCCTGTGAAGGAGTTAACGCCTGCGGGAGTGCAGGTTACCGTTACTAAAGGATCGAATACAGTTGGCGGTAAAAAAATTGATTATACCACCCATACCGGTTATTTAGATTTAAGAAATGATACCGGAAAATTGGTAGCCAAGGTTTTTTTTACTTACTATAAAAAAGATGGGGATGCAGAAAACAGCAGACCGATATGTTTTACATTTAATGGTGGACCCGGCTCATCATCTGTATGGTTACACATGGGGGGACTTGGGCCAAAAAGGGTATTACTAAAAGAGGATGGTACTGCTACTGCGCCACCATACAAAAATATAGACAATGAATACAGTTGGTTAGATAAAACTGACCTTGTTTTTATAGACCCTGTGGCCACAGGTTATAGCCGGGCAGCAGCGGGAGAAAACCCAAAACAGTTTCATGGGTTTGTAGAAGATGTACAATCTATAGCTTCTTTTATCAGGCATTTTTTGGCTCGTTACGAACGCTGGGGTTCTCCTAAATATCTGGCTGGAGAAAGTTATGGCACCACAAGGGCGGCGGGGCTTTCAAAATATTTGCAGGACAGTTATCGTATATATTTTAATGGTATTTTCTTAATATCTCCGGTACTGAATTTTGGAACAAACGATTATTATATTGGCAACGATTTGCCTCGTGCATTGTACATTCCATCATACACTGCAGCGGCATGGTACCATAAAAAACTTGCACCGGCTTTACAGGCAGATCTGCAAAAAACATTGAGAGAAAGCGAACAATTTGCATTGGGAGAATATGCATCAGCATTAATAAAAGGAGGTTGGATGACAGACACCGAAAAAAATGCAATAGCTGAAAAAATGAGTTATTATACCGGTTTAAGCAAAGCTTATTGTATGGCTGCAAACCTGCGGGTAGATGAAAATAGGTTTTACAAAGAACTGCGCAGGCAAGATGGATTAACAATCGGCAGATTGGATGCACGCTTTACAGGGCGTGACTTTGATGATGTTGGAGAGGGAGTAAGTTATGACCCATCGTTTACAAATATTGATGGTCCGTTTACATCTGCATTGAATGATTATTTTGGCAAGGAACTAAATTTTAAAGAGGATAAAGCATATAATATTTTCGGAAATGTATCGCCTTGGAATTACAGTAATGTGCAAAACCAGTTTTTAAATGTTGCAGAAAACCTTAGAGACGCCATGACGAAAAACCCTGCATTAAAGGTTTATGTGGGCTCAGGGTACTACGATTTTGCTACACCATATTTTACTGCTCAGTATGATATTGAGCATATGTTTCTTAGGCCAGAGGCTAAGAAACATATCAAACAATATTTTTACAATGCAGGGCATATGTACTACATCAACAAGCCGGATATGATTCAGTTTAAAAAAGATGTAGATTCATTTTTTGATTGGAGCAATCATTGATATACTAAATACTGTTTTATGTGACTTAAACATGTCTTCATTGTTTTTAATGATGATTAATGTAATCTTTTAACCATGAATTGGATTTACTTATCACTAATTATTTACCTTATTGTTTTAATACTTGTTTGTCTTCGTATTATTTACGAAACCCATAGTACCAATAAAACGCTGGCTTATTTATTATTCTGCACATTTATTCCAATAATAGGAATAGGCTTCTATATTACTTTTGGTATCAACTATTGGCGATTAAAAAAATATGGCAAAAAAGCCTCTTCAGATAAAAATATACTAGACCAACTGCAGCTAAATATTCTGCAATACAATGAAGTAGCATTAACCGGTAAAGAAGAAGCGGTAAAACAGAATGAAGAACTATCTGCCATGCTGTTAAAAGATTTGGGAAGCCCACTTACCACAAATAATAAAGTAAAACTTTTAATTAATGGGGAACAAAAATT
This sequence comes from Ferruginibacter sp., assembly GCA_031424845.1. GTDB lineage: Bacteria > Bacteroidota > Bacteroidia > Chitinophagales > Chitinophagaceae > Ferruginibacter. Next base: position 3,194 of record JANPIF010000341.1, on the reverse strand, counting down.
TAAAGAATTGTTGCAGGCTATTAAAGAAGCCAAGCATCACATTCATGTGGAATATTACATTTATGAATACGATAAAATTGGAAGTGAGTTAATAGAATTATTGATACAAAAGGCTATGGAAGGGGTAGAGGTAAAAATGATATATGATGATTTTGGCAGCCCCACCATAAAAAGCAAAACTGAAAAAAGAATGCGTGCTGCAGGAATTGAAATTTTTCCTTTTCATAAAATACATTTTTATTTTCTTGCCAATAGAATTAATTACAGAAATCATCGTAAAATAGTAATAATAGACGGGAGCACAGCATTTACAGGAGGTATTAATGTAAGTGATAAGTATGTAAATGATAATAGTGATAAGCTTTTTTGGAGAGATACACATGTGAGGATAGATGGCCCTGCTGTTTATTATTTGCAGTATTTATTTTTTTCAGATTGGCACTTTTGCTGTGAAGCTGATTTTAAACCTTTAGCTGAATATTTTCCTATTATAAAACCCTCGGAAAATAAAAGTCATGTACAGATTTCTGCAAGTGGGCCAAATTCAATTCAACCTTCCGTTCTTTTCACTTTACTACAAGCAATCTATTTAGCAAAAGAGGAAATACTTATCACGACTCCCTATTTTATACCTGGAGACAGTATTATAGATGCATTGAGAATAGCTGCATTGAGTGGATTGAAGGTGAAATTATTGGTGCCGGGAATTTGTGACTCGAAAATAGTAAACGCAGCATCTAAAAGTAATTATAAAACCTTGTTGGAAGCAGGTGTTGAAATTTATTTATACCAAAAAGGTTTTGTACATGCAAAAACTTTAATTACCGATTCCAAATTGATTGTAGTAGGTACTGCAAATATGGACTATAGAAGTTTTGAATTAAACTTTGAAGTAAATGCCATTGTGTATGATGATGAAGTAGCAAATGAATTGAGAAATGTATTTTTTAGTGATCTACAAGATGCTGAAAAAATAGACAAGGAAGAATGGCTTCACCGTAAATGGTACACTCAATTTCCTGAAAGGATTGCCAGATTATCTTCGCCGGTATTGTAATTAATTTCCCTTGATACGTTCAATTAAAGTATGGAAAGATTTTTTATCCCATTTTGCAAATCTGCCCCTTTGTACTACCAATGTGTTATCAATATCTGGCTGTAAATAATAATAAAATGCAAATTGCTCTGTTTTATCCTGCCACCCAATAATTTGTCCAAAACGAAGATCATATAATATCAAACTGTCTTTTCTTTTTTCTAAAGTATAAAATTCCTGTGAAAAACGAATGAGTTTATTTATTTGTTCAGGCTCTTTTACCAAAGCTTTTAACGAATCATTTTTGGGAGTAAAATGAAGATTTAAGGTGCGGCTTTTATCAAATACCGAACGGTAACCTGTATAAAAGCCACTGTCATTTCCGGCTACTACAAACCATAGCCAGGTTTGCAATGGAGCAGGTGTAATGAGTAATTTATTGTAAGAAATATTTTGTTGCGCCAATATCTTTTTTGTTTGGTTGGTAGTATATGTTTTATTTGCAAGTGCATAAAAAAGGTAAAACATTGGAACGACCAACCCTGCTATCCAAATGGTTTTTCTGAATGTATTTTTCTGCCTAAGTATTAATAAAAGCAATAGTGAAATGCCCGGTATGATGGAGAAGAATGGATCTGCCACATAAATTGCATTAAAAGAAATTCTTACATGGCTAAATGGCTCCAGCCAACCAACACCATAGTTATTAAATGCGTCTAAAAAATCGTGCATAAATATTACTGAGCCTATGAAAAAAAACCATCTCCGAAATGAAATATTATGCGGTTTATGTAAGTAATAGGCAGCAAAAGCAATTATTGGTGTAATCAGTAATGCAAATAAGAAAGAATGCGTAAACCCACGATGCGCTAATAAATTATCAGAAGTATTTAACCAAAAAGAAGCTATAAAATCTACATCGGGAATGCTTTGAGCCAATACACCCCAGAGCATCGCTTTTTTACCTACAGATTTACCTGCAAAAGCTTCGCCCATGCAAGCGCCTAGTGCTATATGTGTAAGTGAATCCAGATAGTGTAATTTAGCATTAAAGTTAATCAACAATTAAACCAACATGTTATAAATATTCTATTTTCTTAGGAAGCGTTTAGGTTTCGCTTTGTAATTTCCTGGTGATGTTCTACATGATAAATTGTAAAATACATCATTTCTCTTAAGGTTATTTTTCCCAGTAGGGGATGTGGCATTATCAAATTATCCAAATCCTTTTCTGAGAGTTTATTTACCTGTGAAATCAATTTTTCTACTACTTGTTGCAATTTTTTTATGAGACTTTCCTTTTGGTTAATTGAAATTTCTTTAGGCACAAACCTTCCGGTAGCTGTGCCACCGTTTTCTAATTTTTGTAAGTATTTATTTACCAGATCTTCGTAAGTTTTACTGGCACGGTTTGCTTTCCCAAATAATAACTTTAAAACAAAGTGCGGTAGTTGAAGGGCTTGCACCAATGGTTTTACTACTCTGTAAATATGATCCATTTGTTGCCCGGCAGACCATTTTTGATTTGGTGTTTCCACAAAATCTTTTTCGTTTAACGAATCAATGTAATTGATGAACAAATGATGTTTTATGTGAAGTTGTTCGGCAATTTCTTTCTTACCCATAGTTAGTTTTTCTAACTATAAATGTATGGACAAAGTAGCTAAAAAAAAGATATACAAATTATTTTACAAATTTTTTTACCAAATATTAGCTGGGCATTTTGTATGTACATCTTCGTTTTCTTCTCCCTTCCAAAAAGCAAGGTAGGAGAGGGTCATTTCGAAACCTCCACGATAATTAGATGCTTGTTTTAGAGAACTTACATTTGTATCGTAACTTATGCCCATGCTCAGTTTGCTTGTGTTTAATTTTACGGTGGGTATCATGGCATCTTTATATCTATACACTATTCCTCCAGATATAGATAATTCGTTACCGTCTCCTGTTTTATCAAGATTATGGGTATATAAAAAACCACCTTGCGTAAGTTTATTTTGTCCTTGGCTGAAATGATCTGCATACAAAACAACTTTATCGTTTGAATTAGTGGTAAGAGTTAAACCAGCATTATAAACATATTTTTTGTTTAGGCTGATGCTGCTGTTCTGAATAAATGAAAGACTGGGTTTATTTACATGAAATAATCCTGCACCCA
>JANPIF010000340.1:0-6894 GCA_031424845.1 Ferruginibacter sp. | reverse complement strand
TACTTTATTTATTGGTTGTAAAAAATCAGATACTGCACCCACGCCGGTAACCCCACCTGTAGTTGATGTATGTAATAACGTAAGTATTGTGCCAGTAGCTACAGTTACTCACAGTATTACAGGGCAAGCTGTAGGAACTATTACTGTTACCTCCCCAATAGGTTCAGGATTTTCATATAGTATTAATGGCACTGTTTTTCAAGGGTCCGTAAACTTTTTTAATCTTGCCCCTGGTAATTATACAGTTACTGCTAAAAATGCAAATGGTTGTACTGGAACTGTTACAGTAACTATCAATGGTTATGGACCAAAATTTTTTAATGTAAGAACTATTGTGAATGGCTATTGTGGTTCCTGCCATTTAAGTGGTAATATGATGGGTGGAAAAAACTTTGATGCAGATGCTTCTGTTGTTGCTTCATGGGATAGAATAAAAGTCCGTTCTGTTGATGGCCTTCCTTCTTTTATGCCACAAGGTGGACAACTAACTGCATTGGATAAACAAAAAATTGTTGACTGGGTAAATGCAGGGCATAGAATTACTGATTAAATGTAGAAAAGCTTACTACAAAAAAAGCATCTTTACTTTTTCAAATAAAGATGCTCCAATTATTTCTACAATATTTTCTACCTTACTTTCATCATTGCCCTCACTTGTTGTATAGCGCCATTTTGCAGCCTTGCGTAATAAATACCACTTGATAAATGTGAGGCATTAAAAGTTATAATTTGTTTAGATCTTATCCCCACAGGAAAATCTTTCTCCAATAAATTTGCAATCATTTTACCGGTACTGTCCATTATTTGTATTAGTGTATGACCACCTTCTGTAGTAAATTCTATGGTAGTATTATTTGTAAATGGATTAGGGTAATTGGTAATTAAACTATTACCAGATGTGTTAGGTGTAGCAGATGTACAACTACCATTTTTTACAAGTGGCAAATCTTGCAATGTTCCATTTATATTTTGCGGAAATAAATTTTGAACAGTAGCCTTTGGTATGCAAAACCATTTCTCTAAAATGGTTGAATAAACACTTCTAAAATCATATTGCATAGGTACGTTATCATTTACAGTAGCTACAGGAAGTATGGTTGGATTATCCCCTAATACTCCACCTTGCACCGGTTTGCCAAAAACAAACATAGGGGCTGCTGCTCCATGATCTGTTCCTGTGCTGCTATTGCTTTTTATACGGCGACCAAACTCACTAAAAGTCATTCCAACTACTCTATCTTCTATACCTAAATATTTTAAATCATCCTGAAATGCTTTAATGGCATCACTCACTCTTCCCAATAATACAGCATGGTTACCTACTGTTGTATCCCCTACAGTTGTTTGCAAACTATGTGTATCAAACCCACCAAAACTTACCATATATATTCTGGTTTGCAAACCTCCTTTAATTAATCTGGCCACAATTTTTAACTGGTCTGCAAGGCTGTTATTTGTAGGATAAGGGTTTTGTACAGTTACCCTAGCTGCAGCTGCTGAAATAGTGCTGGCATATTGTTGTGTTTGTTTTGCAACGTTGCGTACATAGCTTAATTCTTTACCCGCTTTTGTAGCAGGTACAGGATCGCTGGTGCCATTTATTAATTGGTAAAAAGAAGTAGCACTGGTAATACTCATAGCCATATTTACTGTTGGCCCTTGTGTTGTCAGTGTAGCTGTAGATCCTATTTGAATAGCTAAAGGATCTTTCATATTTGCATTAGGATATCCATTGGGAAAATTAGGATATTCATAATTTAAATACCTGCCTGCCCAACCTGTATAAACTTCCTGCGTACTGTTGCTGGCACTCATCCAAATATCTGTAGCTCTAAAGTGAGAAAAATTTGGCTGAGGATAACCCACTGCCTGAATTATTTTTAATTTGGTTTCATTGTATATGGTTTGCAACCCCGTCATGCTTGGGTGCAACCCTGTATTTGCATATCCACTTAAAGTGAGAATTCTGTTTTCAGGTATGGCTATATTAGTACGGGCAGCATTGTATAAATTATAAGTGCTTATGGGTATCACCATATTTAAACCGTCATTGCCGCCAGATAGTTGTACTATTACGAGTACATGATCAGTATCGGTATTCGTTCCTAATAGTGCTTTTACAAGCGGAGAATCTTCTGTAAATGCTTTTACAGAATAACCGCTTAAGATTGCCGGTAATGTTACCGCCATGGATTTACCTAAAAATTCTCTCCTTTTCATGTTGATATTTTTATTATCAAATTGTAAAAACTATTAAGATTATTTTTTGATTCGCAAAGGTTTTTTGCCGCTCTACTTGTTGAGGTTAAAAAATTTTTTTACAAAAGATAAGGAGGTAGTTATTTTGCTGAGTAAAATCTCAACTTCAAATCTTTTAAAAACTTTCAACTTTAAACTTTGAACTTTCAACTTTGAACCTTCATCCCTCAACTCAACTGGTACTCACTTAAATTCATCAAATATTTAAATAAATCTTTTAGTCTATTGTTTATAATTGTAAAATTGGCTGTGTTAGGATTGGCTATATAAGCATCCCAGGCATTGGTCCAGTAATAATCATATTGTTGATTGCTTAACAAAAGCTGTGTTTTTGTTTGTTGCTTTACCTGCGGCGATAAAGGCATACGGTATAAGTATTTCAGCGCATCATCAATAAGATCATTTGGATTACCGGGATTAGATAATGTTTTTACATAGGCTACAAAATCGAATTGCATCCTAAAGCTATTCCTAGAATAACCCGTAGCAGTCATAATATCTGTAAACTGGTTACGCTTTGGCAACGAATCAGCCGTTATCCAAATCTCGTGAAATAATGGCTCTTGGTAATAAGCCGCCATGCCTGCAACATTTGGTGGATCGTGCAGGTTAATCCCAAGGTTTACCATGAAAGTATACAGCGTATTCCAATGACCGTAACTGGTATCCCAATCTGTGGCCAATGGCATATTCACATTAAATTCTCTCATGCTGCCAATCACAATGTCTGCCGGTGTTTTAATAATGCAACTTTGGTTGAGTACATCAAAAAAGTGTTCACTTTTAAATAGTGCTGAAAGTACCGGTTTAATATTGTAATTGTTGTTTCTAAAAATATCTGCAAGTGGTGTAATTACATTTGTTTCGGTTGCTGCATCAATTTCATAATACACAAACCACCGATACATTTTTCTTACAAGATATTTAGCAACTTCCTGCTGGGCAAAAATCATGTTTAGTAAATCTGTTAGCTCCAGGTCTCCGGCTGTAGCGCCCGTTCTACCAGTAATTACCGTATTATTATAGAAAGAAGAAAACTGTTTATTTACTGAACTGTGCCTACCACTTGTAAATACACTTTGATATGTTGTACCATTTATTTGCCATCCCGTCAAAACTTTAGATGCTTCTTTTACATCCGCCTCAGTGTATCCACTGCCTGGCCCTTTACCCAAAGTAAATAATTCCTGCAATTCTCTTCCATAATTTTCATCAGGTGCAGCGGCAGTATTTAAATAACCATTTAAATAGCGTAACATGGCCACATCAGTTGTTATTAACTTAACCAACTGTTTATAATTACCAAGGCAATTTTGCCTGATGGTATCATGCTGTTTGTATATCCAATTTGCATTTCCTACATCGCTCGCTTCATTTCCAAAATGATCTGTCCATAAAAAAATCATTTTTTCTCTTATGCTTCTATCTTGATTAATTAAGACACCTGTCCACCATTTTTTATACGAGGCTCTACGCTGGCTTTGTACAGTACCATCACTGTTTATGTCGTTTACCCATGTTGTTCCTTGCACAACATTAGCATCTGGCACTACACCCAATGTGGTAGATGTTGCATACTCTTTTATGGGAGGTTGAGGATTAGGAGCTGTAGGGTTTATTAATTCATCCACCGCTTGGTTAAGCGATAAGGTTGCAAAATAATCCACATCCGATTTTTTTGCGCCAAACATGGCACGTTTCAATAAATGTATTACCTCATTTTTGCTCCACGGACCAGTGTAAGGATTGATACCGCTCGATGTACGTGCAGGATGTACTTCAGGAGAATTTGGTACAGTTTTTTTGGAGGCTTTGCCGGCAGTAAGAAAATCTCTTCTATCCATAGCAGTTAGTTTGTAATTAAATTTTAGACTGACTTGTTATCATCAAAGTTTAATGAACGATGTAATAAAAAATTTGTTGCTACTAAGGTAATAAAAATATATAACGATAGGAAGCAATATGAGAGTAAAAATAGTATTAGATAAAAATTGCAAAAATTAATTTTCATTATTTACTGAAAGTTCAATAATAAACTGTACTTTTATTGTATGAAATTGGAAGAAGCAAAACAACAGTTTATAAATAGTTGGGGGGCATTTGGTACGCAGTGGGGTATTAACAGAACTATGGCTCAAATACATGCTTTGTTGCTTATAAGTACTGTCCCTATAACGCAGGATGATATTATGGAGCAGTTAACAATAAGCAGAGGTAATGTAAATATGAATATAAGAGATTTAATAGGTTGGGGATTGGTTGAAAGAGTGATAGTATCGGGTGAACGCAAAGAATATTTTACTGCAGATAAAAATATATGGAAAGTAGCTACGCAAATTATTAAAGAGAGAAAAAAGCGTGAATTGGATCCTATGCTTAAATTATTAGGACAACTTGAAAATATTGAAGACAAAAAGGAGGAGGGCGCAGCTGAATTTTTAACTGTGGTAAATGATATTAAAAAATTAGGTGGCCAGGCAGATACTTTATTGGATATAATGATAAAAGCAGAAGAGAATAAATTTATTAGTGGGGTGTTGAAGATATTTAAGTAGCTGTAAATATTTGTAAAGAATTTTTTTAATAGGTTTTTGTAAGTCGAAAGAATTCGACTTTATTTTGAAGTTGTATTTTCATAATTTTCTGAAAGTTTAAAATATACTAAATGAAAAAGTTTAAGATTATTGATTTTTGGGTGAGTGTAGGCTTAATGATAGCAATTGTAGTTTTGTGCTTAGCAAAAGATATTTATTTTATAATAGTGGGATATTTTATTGTTGGCGGATGGCAAATTTTAAGCATGTTCATCCATTTTGTAAAAAAATGGTTTACTCAAAGGGGTACAAAAAGAAATAATTATCATTTTACAATTCTTTTAATTCTACTTTATTCCTCTATGGGTTTAATTGATAAAGAGGCCTTATTCCCATTATTCATTATTCTTTTATTTACTGCACCTTTTCAAGCAATATTTTACTGCTGGCTTTGCTGGAATGAAATTACAGTAAAAATGAAACGTCCACTTTCCATATTAAAATAGAAAATTGAAACAACTTACATCATATTTAATGGCATTTTCAATTGCAATTTTCTGCATCCTCACTACTGCATTAAGCCTCTCACAATATGCAAAACTCATTCAACATTTACTTGTGGTAAAATACAAGTGGTTGTTTGAATTATTAATGGTTATTGGCATGCTGCTGTTTCAATTCTTATTTATTTATAAAAAAAGTAGGAAGGAAATGTTTAATTATTTTTTGAAAATGTTATTGGTGTCATTGATTGGGGCGATATTACTTTGGCCATTGCTTATAATAAATAAATATCACAGTTTATCCGATGCTATTAATGTTGGGTATTTCTTTTTAGTAGTAACAAGCATGTTTTTTATTCATAAAAATATTGTTACAAAAATGAAATTCCCCTTCTATCTATCCTATACATACATTTTATACAGATTTATTATTTTACTTTTTATAATATAATCATGAAAAAGAAAATTGTTATTGCCGGTGGTACAGGTTTTATCGGAGCATTTCTTCAAAAAAAATTTGAAGCTCTTGATTATGAAGTGGAAATAATTTCCCGCCAAAAAAATCATATACAATGGCATGATCAATCATCAATAATACTTGCTTTAGAAAATTCGGCAATGCTGATAAACCTTGCAGGCAAATCTGTTGATTGCAGATACAACGAAAAAAATAAAAAAGAAATTTACGACTCCCGCATTAATACAACCAAACAATTGGGCGAAGCAATATTAAAATGCAAAACTCCACCTTCTCTCTTGATAAACTCCAGCACTGCCACAATCTATCGCCATGCAGAAGATAGGCCAATGACAGAAACCAATGGAGAAATTGGCACCGGTTTTTTTTGTAGGGATAGCCACAGCTTGGGAGAAAAGCTTTTTTGATTTTAATTTACAAAAAACCAGACAAGTTGCCCTACGTATGGCAATTGTTTTAGGTAAAGATGGTGGCGTAATTCATCCTCTAAAAAACCTTGTACGTTTTGGGCTTGGCGGTAAAAGTGGCAAAGGCAACCAGATGTTTAGTTGGATACATATTGAAGATGTATTCAACATTATTCTATACATACAGGAAAACAAAAATCTACACGGTGCCATTAATACTGCCGCACCAAACCCTGAAACGAATATAAGCTTCATGAAAAAATTTAGAAAATGCATGAATATGCCCATTGGTTTACCTACACCAAAATGGTTATTAGAAATAGGTGCTGTAATTATTAAAACAGAAACAGAATTAATTTTAAAGAGCCGATGGGTAATTCCTGAAACATTATTAAACGCAGGGTATGTATTTAAGTACCCAGCATTAGATGCTGCGCTGAAAGAGATTTTAAAGAAGTAATTTTGTAAAAATATAAATGAAACAACGTTCTGTAATATTATTTGATGGAGTTTGTAACTTATGCAATGGAGCCGTACAGTTTGTAATACAACATGACAAGCAAAATCATTTTATGTTTGCCTCACTACAATCAGATGCGGGACAAAATTTATTGCAACAATATAAACTTCCTCTGCAATCTTTTAACTCATTTGTATTAATACAAAATGAAAAAGCTTACACTAAATCTACTGCAGCATTAATGGTGGCAAAG
>JANPIF010000339.1:0-7564 GCA_031424845.1 Ferruginibacter sp. | reverse complement strand
AATGAATGCTGAATGGTATGTGCCTATCGGAAGAGCGCGTGGTGCAGATAAGAATAAACAGTTCATATTGAAAGCTGCTGCTAAATATGGTTTTGTGGGAAGATATAACAGCAATCTTGATATCTCTCCTTTTGAACGCTTCCAGGTTGGAGATGCAGGCTTAAGTAACACACAGGCATTGCTTGGTTATGATATTATTGCACACAGAGGTTATCCTGTTTACAGCAGTTCTAACCCAAAAGTTAATCCTGATGGTGTAAATCAAAGAGAATACTTTACAATTTTTAATAAGTACACTGCTGAATTGCGTTATCCTTTCAGTACATCGGCCAGCAGCACTATTTATGGTTTAGCATTTTTTGAAGCTGCCAATGGCTGGTATAAATTTAAAGATTACAATCCTTTTAAACTTAGACGTAGCGCCGGTGTGGGGATGCGTTTCTTTTTACCAATGTTTGGTTTGTTAGGGTTTGATTATGGGGTAGGTTTAGATAGGTACAATCAGAATACAGGTATTAAAGGTGCAGCTAAATTTACATTCATGCTAGGGCAGGAGCCGGAATAAATAAAACCTTAGTTGTATCTCGTTTGGCTTATATAATTTGTGGGTTAGAAGATATTTGTAGATTATTAAAAGGCTTTGTCGTTCTTTAAATATTTTTTGAATCTTTATAGTAATTTGTTTTTTGGTAATACATTGCTTATTTGTTTTAAATTTTATAATTAAATGGAGCCATCAGTTGTCCGTCGTCTGTGGTCCGTTGTCTCTTCAAACTTAAATACAATGATGAAAACATTCTTATTTACCGTTTTATTTTCTTTCGCTGCATTGGCATCCAATGCACAGCGTTATGCTATCATTGATTCTAAATATATTTTAGATAAAGTACCGGAGTATAAAGAAGCATCTAAAAAGCTGGATAACTTTAGTGAATTATGGCAGAAAGAACTTGACCAAAAGCAAACTTCCATGGATAAAATGTACAAAGATTATGATGCTGAGCAGGTTATGCTTACAGATGTTTTGAAGAAGAAAAGAGAAGACGAATTGTACAATAAAGAAAAAGAATTACGTGATTTACAAAAAAAGCGTTTTGGCTTTGAAGGAGATCTTTTTAAGAAAAGACAAGAACTTATAAAACCAATACAGGACAGAGTTTACAATGCTGTGCAAAAATTGGCTGTAGAAAAACTTTATGACTTTATATTGGATAAAAGTGAAGGAATTACTGTTATATTTGCCGACCCTAAATTGGATAAGAGTGATGATGTGCTGAGAAACATGGGTGTTAAATAAAAAATAAATCACAAAGCTTAATGCAGCATTTTTACAAATAAAATGCACTTTAATATCAAACAAAAGAAAACAACTTAAAAAGTAAAATGAAAAAATTATTATTCGTAGGTGCAATAGCGCTAAGTATGTTTACAGCAACTGCACAAAACAAAATTGGTTACATTAATACCGATGAGCTTATCAGTACCATGCCTGAGGCTGCAAAAGCTCAAACTGAATTACAGGAATTTCAATCAAGTTTAGGTTTGCAATACCAAGATCTTAATGCAGAATTAAATGCAAAAGACAGTGCTTTTATAAAAGATTCTATTAAGCTTTCTCCAAGTATGAAAGAAATTAAGAGAAAAGAATTAATTGAACTTTACCAAAGAGTACAAAATTACCAGCAAACAAGCCAGGAAGAATACCAGGCAAAGGCAAATGAAAAAATTACTCCAATAAGAGAAAAAGCATTAACAGCAATTAATGCAGTAGCTAAAGAAAACGGTTACTCTTATGTTTTTAATGAAGATAATTTATTGGTAAAACCAACAGGTGATAATATCTTACAATTGGTAAAAAATAAATTAGGCATTAAAGATGCTCCAAAACCTGCAGCAGGTGGCGTGAGAAAACCTTAATTTTTGCACAACTATTTATAAAAAAATCCCGAGCAAATTGTTCGGGATTTTTTTGTGTAGAATATTTTAAAATCAACTTTCTTTAATTATTACTCTATTTTGCCTACCAACAATCCAATAAATAAATGCGCCTAAAAACCCTAGGAATATAACTAGCACTAACCAGAGGGTCTTGTTACTGTTATCATTAAATTTGCTGGTGATAATTTCTACGATTGTAAAAATCCACATTCCAAAACAGGCTAATCCTAATAAAATAAGTATCCATTCCAAGCCTCCGGGCATACTTAAAAGTAAATTTGGTATCATATTTTTTATTTTAAAGATAGTTAACTAAAACTATAATAAATAAAATCTCTTGCATACATACAGCGCCAATAAAACCCCCACAGCATCGGCCACCCAATCCCACAAATCAAAACTTCTGCCTGGTATAAAAAACTTTTGTATGAATTCTGTTGTTAGCGCCCAAACAATAATAGCAATTGCAATTTTGATAATGATAACCCATTTGTTTTTATGAGTTAAATTACTTTTACAAAACGGCATCATAAACAAAAAAGCCAATATTGAAAACAAACCTGCATGTACCCATTTATCAAAAAATATGGCTGACATCCAATCATCAGCTTTTGGTAAATCATCTCCGGGTAGGCATATTAAAATTAACACTAAAAAAAACCAGGCAATGCCTGGTATAAATTTTTTGTATGGTATCATATAGTTAATATCAGTTATTAAGCGACCAACTTTTCATAATCTTCTGCACCCATCAATTTTTCAATATCAGCAGGATTATCAATTTTTACTTTTACCATCCAACCTTCCCCGTAAGGATCGCTGTTCACCAGCTCAGGGTTTGCTTCCAACTTTGGGTTTACTTCTGTAATAGTACCTGCTGCCGGTAAAAAAAGATCACTTACTGTTTTTACTGCTTCTACTGTTCCAAAAACATCTTCAGCACTCAAGGCTTTGCCCGTACTACTGATATCAATATAAACGATATCACCTAGTTCTCCCTGGGCAAACTCGGTAATTCCAATTGTTGCAATATCACCATCAAGACTAATCCATTCATGGTCTTTGGTGTATCTTAAATTTTGAGGATAATTCATTAGAAATGTTTTTATTGTTGAAATGATTTATTGTTGATTTCGAATCGCAATTTAAATAAAGCTATGAGTTTAAAAAATTAGCATATTAGCATATTGTAACATTTGCATATTTATTTCACCACTTCCATCTTCATTCTGATATCTCCAATTGGTCTATCGCCGGGGGCTTTTGGTGCACCTGCTATTTTATCTACTACTTCCAAGCCACTTATCACTTCTCCAAATACCGTGTAATTTTGATCGAGGAATGGCGTGCCACCTAATTTTTTGTAAATGTTTCTTTGCGCAAGGGTGTATTTTACTCCCGTACGTTCCTCCGTCATATTCAGTTCTGCATCTGTCAATACTTTACCGTGTACAATATAAAATTGGCAAGCACTGCTTGCTTTTTCTGCGTTACCATCTCTTGCTGCTGCAAGCGCTCCTTTTTTATGTATTAACCCTTTTTTAAATTCTGCAGGTATGCGCTCCATATTGCCACCACCTCCGCCAAGCATTGCGCCTGGTTATGCATTTTTACTGCCAGGGTCACCCCCTTGTATCATAAAACCTTGGATAATTCTATGAAACATTAAGCTATCGTAAAATGCTTCTTTTACCAGCTTCGCAAAATTTTCTCTATGCAATGGAGTAGAGTCATATAGTTTTACCACAATAATTCCGCTATCTGTGGTAATTTTTACTTTTAAAGATTTGTCATTTACATTTTTTACAACTGTTGTTTTAGTTTTACTTATTACAACAGGTTTTCCCTTCACTACTTTTTTAGAAATTACTTTTTTAGGTACTGGTTTTTTAGCAACCTGTGCCTGGGCTGCAAAAATAAACGCACTGCACAATAATGACAACAACAATTTTTTCATTCGAGTGAAGTTTTTTAAATAATTATTTATTTGTGAATTATAATATCAGTTTTGTTTATTTCAATTAGATCGTTTTTTTCAATTGAAGTGCACAAGTATTTTAAATTATGTTTAAATAAAGTCAATAATTCCTCATTTCTAATATTCCCTGTTTTTACTAGTATTAATTTTTCAGGAGATTTATTTATTAAAAAAGATTCTAGAAAATCAGCATCTTTTGATATAATAATTCTATTTTCTTCTAAACAAATTTTTAATATTTCATTATCCTGCGTATCGTTTGCTTTTGGTAATTCAATGGTATGTAGGGAATCATAACCCTCCAATCTTAAGAAATCAGATAATGATTTTGGCAACTGTGCATCAATTAAAAATTTCACGAGGCTAATTTATAAATGCTTTTTACTTGAGTAAGTTTTGCGGCGTAAGCAATACATGCCAAAAAATCTTCTTTTTCTAAATCTTCATAATCTTCTAAAAGTTCATCAATTGTCATTCCTGAAGCTAATAATTCTAACATGCTATCTACAGGATATCTTTTACCTCTTATAGTTGGTTTACCATGACAAACGTTGGAATCTATTGTTATTCTATTTAAGTATGAATCAGACATTTCTTAACTTTTAATATTATGTACAAAATAAAATAATTACTTCAATAAATATTAAATAAACTTTTGATTTTGAAAGTACAATAATACATGATCTTTTAAAAGATCTTCCTGATGATTTAAAAATAATTCGGGCAATGCTTTTAACTGCGTGAAATGCGGCCAACCCTCTTCATCTAATCCATCATTTTTATAATAACCGCTTGCTGATAGTATGGTGCAGATGGCAATGTGCATTAAATCTTGTTTCTGCTCTTTACTAAATGCTTGTGGCCCTTGCCCAAGTTCCTGTACGCCTATTAAAAGCAACACACCATTCATATCTGGCTTTATACCAAAACGCTCTTTTAATTTAATTCGCAGCTTAAGCCAGCGTACCTGTAAGTCTTCTTCCACATGTTGCATTGTACAAATGTAGCAATTATGCTTTTCCCGTTTATATTTGCACCAGTTAAATACTAAATAAATAATGTTACAGATAAATTATATAAAACAATACACAGATATTGTAAAGGAAAAACTGGCAGTAAAAAATTATGCAAACATTAATTTGGTGGATGAACTCGTTGCAATTGATGAAGAAATTCGCAAACAAAAAGCTATAACTGAAAATCTTCAGGCATCTATAAATACGGCATCAAAAGAAATTGGGGCTTTAATGGCAAAAGGAAATGCAGAAGAAGCAACCGGCAAACGCAATGATGTAGCAGCTTGGAAAGAGAGTTTTGCAAGTGGCAAACTTATCTTACAACAGTTGGAAGAAGATTTTACCAATAAGATTTTATTGCTGCCTAATCTGCCACATACCAGCGTACCTGTAGGCAAAACACCCGAAGAAAACGTAACAGTACTTACCGGTGGAACTTTACCAACATTACCAGATACAGCAAAGCCACATTGGGATCTTATAAAAGAATATGATCTTGTAAATTTTGAAGTTGGCGCAAAACTAACCGGCAGCGGTTTTCCTGTTTATAAAGGTAAAGGTGCAAAACTACAGCGTTCACTTATACAGTATTTTTTAGATTACAATACAGCCGCAGGATATACTGAATATATGCCACCGCTTATGGTAAATGAACAAACAGCATATGGTACCGGACAATTGCCAGATAAAGAAGGGCAAATGTATCATGTAACAGAAGACAAACTATTTCTGATACCAACTGCAGAGGTACCTGTTACTAACATATACAGCAATGAGATTGTAAAAGAATCTGATATGCCTATAAAAATGACTGCCTACACACCATGCTTTCGTAGAGAAGCTGGAAGTTTCGGTAGTGATGTTCGTGGTCTTAACAGGGTACACCAATTTGATAAAGTAGAAATAATTCAATTGGTACATCCAGATAAAAGCTATGAAGTATTGGAAGAAATGGTAAACCATATAGAAAGACTTTTACAGTTTTTAGAATTGCCTTACCGTATTTTAAAATTATGTGGCGGCGATATGAGTTTTACTTCTGCACTTACCTACGATTTTGAAGTTTTTTCTGCTGCTCAAAAAAAGTGGTTGGAAGTAAGTTCTGTAAGCAACTTTGAAACTTTTCAAACAAACAGGATGAAAATTCGTTACAAAGATGAAGATGGAAAAACTCAATTGCTACATTCATTAAATGGCTCTAGCCTTGCGTTACCTCGTATTGTAGCCGCATTGCTGGAAAATAACCAACAGGAAGATGGCATTCATTTACCAAAAGTATTACAACAATATTTTGGTGCTGCTAAAATTGATAAAGAATAAAGATTAAAATTATTTTTAAAACCCTTTTTGCTAAAACCAAAAAGGGTTTTGTTTACACTTATTACAACTTACTAATAAAACAGATAATCAGAGCTAGTTAGAAAAAATCATCTACATCGAGTAGAATTAAAAAATTAATTGTTTCAAATGGATAAGAAAAAGATGGAAAATATTAGCAATAAAAATATATAGACATATTCTTAAATTTTGGTTAAACGTTTTTTAAAGCAGCGAGTCAAAAACTTTATATTTACCTAAAGACATTATCATGGCAATATCAAATCGTTTAAAAAATCAACATCTATTATGGAGAGCAGCATTTGGACCTATGGCAGAAGAAGTGGAGATGTTGGATAATGCAAATCCAAAAAACATTTGGAAGAAACTATTGGAAACTTCTTCAGACACACCTGCAAAATTGGATATAGCCAGTAATCCTTTTGAAGATAAAACGATGATGAATGCTGAAGGCACCATGATGAATTATTCAAAACTGGATGGGGAAAAAAGAAGAATGTTAGCTAAGCAGGGAAGAGACGATTTGAAAGATATGAATATTGCCTGGCTTAATTTAATGGTAAACAGTAAAGCACAGTTAAGAGAGAAAATGAGTTTTTTTTGGCATGGTCATTTTTCATGCAGAACAAGAAATGCTTTCTATTCTCAAGATCTGGTAAACATTACCCGTACAAATGCGTTGGGTAATTTTGGCGATTTACTTAGAGCGGTGAGCAAATCTCCGGCTATGTTACAATTTTTAAATAACCAGCAAAACCGTAAAGGGAGACCTAATGAAAACTTTGCAAGAGAAGTAATGGAATTGTTTACACTTGGCAGAGGAAATTATACAGAAAACGATGTGAAAGAAGGAGCAAGATCTTTTACAGGGTGGGGTTTTGGTAGAACAGGTGAATTTAATTTCAGGAAAAATTTACATGATGATGGAGAAAAATCTTTTCTTGGCCAAAAAGGAAATTTTAATGGGGATGATATTATTGACATTCTTTTAAAAAATGAACAGACAGCAAAATTTGTTACAAAAAAAATATATAAATATTTTGTAAACGAAAATATTGATGAAGCGAAAGTTCAATATTTAAGTGCAAGGTTTTATAAAAACAATTATGACATCACTAAACTCCTGGAAGATATTTATACAAGCGAATGGTTTTATGAGCCAAAAAATATTGGCAACATAATAAAATCGCCTGTGGTACTGCTTGCTGGCATTTGAAGATTTTTACCGTTATCTCTGTTTAATGATGATGTTGTTTTGGTTTTTTAAATAGTGCTTGGGCAAATACTTTTTTAC
>JANPIF010000338.1:0-7883 GCA_031424845.1 Ferruginibacter sp. | reverse complement strand
CAATCTTCTAAGTCCATTTATTTCTCCCAGTACAACTGCATAGGACTGCGTTTGTGTAATGCTGTGGGAAAGTGCTACTATTTCAAGTTCTATTTTCTTCATAAATAAGGTACGAAACTAAGGAATTTTGGTAAAAATTTGTTTACAATTCTTATAACTGTAAATAAAAATGATGCCGCAAATATTTCTACTTACGGCATTATACTTTATCCTATAAAAAAATAGTGTACGTTAACTTGCTTTTAGCTTCTTCACTGCATCAATAATTTTTGGCATTATTTCAAAAGCGTCTCCCACAATTCCATAGTCTGCTGCTTTAAAAAAAGGTGCTTCCGGGTCTTTGTTTATTACAACAATTGTTTTGCTTCTATTTACGCCTGCAAGGTGTTGTATAGCTCCAGATATACCTACTGCTATATATAAATTTGGAGCAATTGCAAGACCGGTTTGCCCTACATGCTCATGGTGAGGACGCCAGTTTATATCTGCTACAGGTCTGCTACAAGCAGTTGCTGCACCCAATAATTGAGCAAGTTCGGTAATCATTCCCCAGTTTTCGGGACCCTTTAAACCCCTACCGCCACTAACCACAATATCCGCTTCCCCTAAAGGTACTTCTCCTTTTACAAGATCGGTACTCACAACTTGTACTTTGGC
This sequence comes from Ferruginibacter sp., assembly GCA_031424845.1. Taxonomy (GTDB): domain Bacteria; phylum Bacteroidota; class Bacteroidia; order Chitinophagales; family Chitinophagaceae; genus Ferruginibacter. The sequence continues at coordinate 7,226 of JANPIF010000338.1, read as the reverse complement.
AGTATCAGCAGTAATATTTAAAGGAACTATTTCTGCAGAACCTCCTGTAGTTATTACATTAAATGAATTAGGATTTAATGCAATTATTTTCTTTGGAGTATTTACAGTAATATTTGCAAAAGCTTTACCACTAAATACAGTTTTCTTCACAGTAAAACCATTGCTTAAATCAGGTAATGCAGCAGCTCCTGATACCAATCCTGCTTTTAACCGTACACTTAATCTTGGTGCTAATGCTTTGCCACTTGTATTGTTAGAAAAAATAATTACATCTGCATTTTCTGCGGCGGCGGCAATTATTTTTGTATAAACCTGTGCATCAAAATTATTAAGATTTGCATCAGCTATTGTATGAATTTTTGTAAGTCCGTAATTGCCCAATGTAGCTACATCTTCGTTTACAGTGCCTATTAAAATCCCCTCAGCTGTTGAGCCGGTAACTTCTGCAATTTTTGCTGCATATGATGCAGCTTCGTAAGATGTTTTCTTTATATGCCCATCTTGTTGATCTATAAATACGAGTACCATTGTGATAGAAATTTAATAATTGATAATTTAAAATACTTTCGCCTCTTCGTGAAGTAATCTTACCAGTTCTTCAGGATTGTCAGCGCTTATTAATTTAACACCGGCTTTTGCAGGAGGTAAATCGAAAGATGCAATGCTGGTATACGTTTCAGCTGCAGCAGGCTCAACTACTTTTAAAGGTTTTGTACGTGCTCCCATAATACCTTTCATATTGGGGATTCGTTGCTCTGCCATTCCTTTTTGGCAACTTACCACTAATGGTAAGGCTGCTTTATCAGTTTCTTCCCCTCCCTCAATTTCTCTAACCACAATAGCATTTCCACCTTCTAAATCAAATTTTATTGCATGAGAAATATATGGTAGATCCAAAATTTCTGCAACCATTCCACCAATTGATGAACCATTGTAATCTATAGTTTCTTTACCTGTAAAAACCAAATCGTATGCACCTTCTTTAGCTATAGCGGCTATCTGAGAAGCGATATAAAAACTATCTGCATTATCTGTATTTACTCTTATGGCTTCATCGCCACCCAGCGCTAATGCCTTCCTGATAATAGGGTCACTATCTACATTGCCAACATTAATTAGATGTAAAACTGTAGAAGGATCTGCTTCTTTTAATTCAATAGCTCTTACTAAAGCGTACCATTCATCGTATGGATTAATGATGAACTGAACACCGGCAGTTTCAAATTTCGTATTGTTATCGCTGAAGGCTATTTTTGCCGTAGTATCCGGCGTTTTACTTATGCAAACGAGTATTTTCATATGCTTGTTTTAAAATAAGTTGTTTATGCAACTAAAATGCAAATATAAGCTAAGAAACAATTAAAAATAAATGCTTTTAAAAAATATTAATGAGTAAAATAAATCAGTTAAATATTTTATTACAATCTTCACCTAATGATAGTTTTTTGCAACATGCACTCGCATTAGAACACATAAAAATAGGGGAGGATATTGAAGCAAAAATATTATTTGAAACAATATTAAAAAGAGAACCAGGGTATGTTGGTTCTTATTATCACTTGGGTAAATTGCATGAAAGGAATAATAGAATCGAAGATGCAATACTTGTGTACGAGCTGGGTATGGTACAGGCAAAAAATGCAAAAGATAATCATAGCTATAACGAATTGCAAGGCGCATTGGAAGACCTCCAACCTTAATGAAATCAATTAATAGGTTTAGAAAAGATTTGTTTATATGAGAAGGAATATCTGATAACCTAAAGAGTTTTACAATTGCAAATTGGTTAAAACAATCTTTTTGATATGCGATAATTTTTAAACTAAATAAAGAGACATAATTGAATATATAAAAAAAGATCATCTCAAAATTTTGAGATGATCTTTTAATTTTTAAAGCTGTTTTGTTACTTTAAGTATTTTATTTTCTAACAACTTTGATTACTTCTGTACTACCGTCTTTGTCAATTAATTTTAGGATGTAGATAGAAGGAGCATAAGAACTCAAGTCAATACTTCTTCCTAGAACGAAATTATTAACTAACTGTAATAGTTTACCATTGATAGAATACAAACCTACAGATTGAAGCATTCCACCATCGTTTGATGTAATATAAACTCTATCTACCGTAGGATTTGGCATAATGTTGATAGTTTTTGTACTGCTAAATTTCACTGTTCGTACTGTACTGTACTTAAACGTTCCATCTACATCTACCATCTTTAAACGATAATAGTTTACTCCATTTACAGGTGAAGTATGTATTAAAGCATATGTCTTAACAGAACTGCTTGTTCCTGCTGCATTAACTTTTCCAATACTTTCAAATTTGCTTCCATCCCTGCTAAATTCAACATCGAAATAACTGCTGTTTTGCTCTGTAGATGTTTGCCAGTTAACATCTACCACTTTAGTTTGCTTTGTAGCTGTAAAATCTACTATACTTATCGGTAATATACCTCCTTCCGTTGTATACGTTGCTATAAAAGCACTGTTGTTACCATCAAAGCCAGTAGGTGCATTTCCCGGATCAGTAAATTGTCCCGCAACCCTTACGTCTGACTGTGCTTGTGTAGCGGGTAGTCTAATAGGTATGTTACTAAACGTGATTTTATACTTTAATGCACTTGGCGTTTGATTCATCAAAACAGCTTTTGTAGTTCCTGTCCATGTATAAACTAAGCCTGCACCAGTTCCCAAATTGTTAGTTAATACCCAATTAAACAAAGCAGCGCCTGTTCCTGACGGTGTTGATACGGTTGGATTCAGTTTAGTAAAACTAAATGTAATCGTAGCATAATCATTACTTAATGGATCGTTGCTAAAATTAAATGGCGATCCACCGACATAGAAGTCAAAAGTAACTGTTTCAGTACCTCCTGGGAATACCCCAGGATTCGGTGTCATCACTGGATTATTTAACACAAAGTCTTGTGCAATTAAACCGCTTTGCAGAAGTAAAGTTGTTAAGATTACTGTTAGAATTTTTTTCATGGTTTTTTATTTTTTTTGTGGTAAGATGGAAAAATTTAAAATGAAAAAGTAAGTATGGTAAAACTAGAGTTATTTGTAAAATTTATTTCTCCACCACTTCCATTTTGTAAAAATACATTTAGAGGAGTAGTTCCTTTTGTTTGTCCTGGATTTACAGTAACAGAAAAGGTTACTCTGCGAAGTGAATTTGCAAATGCTGCATTAGTAGTTATTACATAAAAATCAGGATTACTTACAGCATCTATTGAGAATAAATTGTTTTGAATTGGTTGTCCCGCCAGGTTAGTGGTTTGTGCACTGTTGAAAGTAAAGTTGCTAAAAAAGTTTTGTTTATCTACAAATAGTGTAATTGTAGATCCATTTGTTGAAACATTTCTAAGCTCATTTACCTGTACGGTAATTTCTAAACTACTGACACCAATAATATTATTTGGATTTAAATTAATCCTTGGTGTTAAATCGGGTACATCACCAAGTGGCTTTACCAATATATGTAATGTTGCTGATGCACATGCCTGTGGTGTTCCGTTATCACATGTTGTATAAGGGAAATCAACCGGACCTGTAAACCCTGTTACTGGTGTGAATGTATAACTACCATTAGTATTTAAAACCAATGTACCCTTTCCGGAAACAGTAGTGGTCTGTGCTGTTACAGTCTGCATGTTGCCTTCGGCATCTGTGTCGTTCGTTTTTACATTACCTGTTGCTGCAGTGTTGATCAATGTGATCTTATAATCGTCTGCTGCTGCTGTACTGTTTGGAGTACCTGCAGGATTTACTGTTATGATCTGTACAGCTGTTGCGCATTTAGGAGGTGTTTGGTTATCACATACCTGATACGTTAAAGTATCTCTGCCACTAAAGCCGGCATTTGGTGTGTATGTAATATCGCCTGTTGTTGCGTTCACTGTTGCGGTTCCTCTTGTTGGTGCTGATGTTACTGTTACACTTGATGGTACCAAGGCTGTGTTTGCATTGCCTGATGCATCGTTTGCTAATGTTCTTAATGTTACCGCTGTATTTAAATTAGTGGTTGCTACGTCTGCATTGGCTACAGGTGCATTGGTATTGCTGCTCGCTCCAAGAACCGTAATTACCAATTTGGTTGGTGGACATGGTGCCACTTGACCCGGTACACATACAGGTACATCATAGGTGTAAACACCAGGAGTATTTGCAGTGAAACTGTAAGTGCCATTGCTGTTCATCGTTAACGTTGCTACACTTCCCGCAGGGCTTGATAACAAGGTTGGTGAAGTACCATAAGTAGTGCCCGAAGGTACTTGGTCGTTTGTGCTCACATTACCAGGTACCGCTACGTTTACAAACGTACTATTGAAATCAGGATTGGTTCTTCGACTAATTTCTGTAAAACAAATGTCATCCAAAGCAACAAAATGACTTGGACCACCATCTCCTGCTGTAGGATCTTTGATGGATATTTCCATTGTGGTTACACCTGCTGGAACTGTATAGCTTCCGCAAACCTGTGTCCATGTACCGGCGTTGGTAATGGTACCTGTACCTACGTTAACACCATTCATAAATAGCTGTAGGGTCATTGTAGCAGGAGTAGCTTTAGATCCCGCACCCCATGCACAGAATATGTACGTGCTTCCTGGTGTTACAGAAACTGATTTAAACCATAAACGCTCATTGTTTCTTTTAGGGTGAAGTAGTAATAACCAATTTCCTGAATGAGGAGGGAGAGAAATACCACCCGGAATTGAATTGCCGTTAGTTGCAATGATTGCCTTGTCAGCACTTATATTTCCTTTATAAACCAGTGTTAATTCAGAACCGGCTGGATTCGGATTGCTTACCGGACCTAAATTTAGACTTGCTGGTATAATTTCAAAACCGCCGTAATAACCATTTGCATTTGTTAATAATGTTCCTGTACAAAAGGTTGATGAAGTACTGGAGGTATAAAAACCAAAATCATACGTATCATTATAATTGGTACTTGAAGAGCTGCCATTTGGTTCAGTACCAAACGCTAAAGTTATTGCCCATCCAAAAGTTTCACCACCACTGATTGAATAAATTCCGTTGTTATCCAAATTGATATTATCGTCCGGATCACCACCATTGTTAGCTACTTTTATATATCCTGAAGGAGAAAGCACTCCAACAATATAATTTCCAGGATTTAGGTTGTTAAAAATATAATTTCCTCCTGCGTCAGTTATAGTTGAAGCCAAAAGAATTTCATCTCCTGCTGCAGTTGTATCAGGATAATTATCATTGTCATTATCACTGTATAGATTTACTGTAACATTAGCAAGGCCATTTTCAGTTGCTTCATTAATTCCATTATTGTTCACATCATTCCAAACCCTGCTACCTAATGATAAGCCCGAACTAATTATAAAAGTAATAGTAGTATCATGACAAATGTTTCCACTTGCATTACTGCCACTGTAAGTTTTTAAATTAACATTATATGTTCCAACAGCACCTGTAAACGCTCCTGAACCTGTACCTGGATTGTTATAAGGTGCAGTATTTTCAGTATTTGTAGAAGCTGTAGGTCCAGTAATATTATAAACGACACTTCCAATTGTTCCTGAATTACTTGTTTCTAAATTATAAAATGAACCTAATTGTGAAGTAGTAAATGTTGAACCATTTGTAATAGGTAAATCTGTACCACCATCAAGTTTATTAAAATATAAGCCAGTAACTTTCCCTGTACATGGAGGAGCTGTTGTAGTTAAACAAAATGCATCCATTTTCATGGTGTTGCAGGTTATAGTTGTTTCTACTCTCACATTAGCAGTACCGGCAGGTGCCACAGCAGATAAAGAATAAAGTGTAGGCTTGTTAGGACTAACATCAACATTTGTAGTTACGTTTGCTGATGATATTGTTAATAATGTACCGGAGGCATTATAAAAAGATAGTAGGAATTTAGGACTGCAATTTATTCCAGCTGCATGAGTACCCAAGTATGCTGTAGCATTATATGTATTACCCGCTACTGCAGCAACCTGTTGCCAAGCTTTAGCAGTGCCCGACGACCAATTTAAAAACCCGTTGGCAGCACCGCATATAATATAACCCGTTCCAGTAGTAATATTTCCGCTAGATACACTCCAGCTGGTATTACCATTTTCGAAACTTGCGTTCGAAAGTAAATTTGCTGCAGAACTTGTGCAGGCACAATCTGTAATATTAACACCACAAGCAGTACCCGTAACATGAATAAAATTATTGGTTGAGCTCGTCCAAGTGTTGCCTGCAGGCAAAGTACATGGATTTACACCGGAGCCATCTGAAATGACAATCCTCATTTCTAAACCCTGCAAATCGCTGTCTGGGTTTGTTATGGTAATAGTTTGAGTAGTTAAGTTTGATAAATTAACTACTGCTCCTGTTACGTTATATATGTTTCCGTTAATGGTATTATTGCCATTAACAAAACAAATCCAGCTACCTGAATTATTTTTCCATTGCCATCTGTAATTGGAACTGCTATTGTTATTAGACATATTTGCAGTTACAGAATATTGAGGTCCTGCTGCACAATTGGTTGAATAACTGTTTACGGTATGAGCATAACTTGATAAAGTTGTAGCAAATATGAATAAACAAGAAAAAATAATAGCACTAATAAATTTCCCTAAGTTGTTTGTAGATCTAAGTTTCATAATAATTTTTTTTAATAATTTCTGATTTTTTTCAAAAAATATCCTTCCTTAAAATGGATATAACATTAAATTTTTAAGGTTTAAGGAAAAAAATTGTACGATAAAATAAGCATCAGACTCAAACTGAGGTGGAACAGTTTTAAACTGTTGATGGTAAAATATTTCATTCTTTTGTGGTTTTTTTCCTCTTTTTAAAGAGGGCTATTAAAAAATGTAAGTCTTGATTTTAATAGGCTTTTTGGTAATTTATAAAAATCTATCTTGCTGTGGAAAACCTCAATTTTTTAAAATATTATAGTATAAATACTTTGCGTATTGTTACGACAATATTAAAATCTTAAAGTAAAATCACAGAGAAATAGATTAATTAAATCCGCAGTATTTGCAAAGGAATATGGAAAGAGAGTAGGCAGAATAAAACTTGGATAGCTTTTATTCTTATATCAAAGTAAATCTTTTTTTAAATACCAAACTTTTTTTTTATAAAATTTTCTTAAAAAAAAATAAAATAATTCACATAAACAAAACTAATTTTAAGCAAACATTTAATATTCAAAAACTTATATAGTTTATTTT
>JANPIF010000337.1:0-28248 GCA_031424845.1 Ferruginibacter sp. | reverse complement strand
AAAAAAAATAGTATAAAAAATTCTCATAATAAAAAATGTTAGAGCTATATATTTAGATACGCTATCAATTAAAAATGTTGCCTGTCTTATAAATCCATTCTTATCCCTAACCTTAAACCTGCTGTGTGAAATTTTTCTTTTAATGAAATTTCGGGCCTTGTCATAGGAGATAAACTCACTTTTATATAAGGTTCTGCCATTACATGAAGACTTTCATTGATTTTATAATAAACAGATGATGCCGCAATAAAACTTACACCTGCTTTTGTTTTATATTGATAAACTGATGATGTTTTATTTGTTGAAATATCAACCACCTTTCCATTATTATCCAGCATAAAGCCTTTTTGAGAACTGCTTATGTTTATCATAGCGCCTGCATTTATGTTTGTATGCAGCCTGCCATTTCCCTTTTCGTACCCTATAGAAATTGGAATATCTAAACTTCTGTATTTATTAGTACTGGTTTTAAATTGTGTACCACTTTGTACATAGCTTCCGGTAGTATCGCCATTTGCATTTGTTACATAAATATTCTGTGTAATTCTTCCATTTTCCGATTTAAACTGTTCATTTATTTGGCTGTAGTTTATTCCGGTTCTCACGCTCATACCGCTGCCAAAAACCTTTGTATATCTAACGCCGGCACTGTATGCAAAAAGATATTTTACACTGCCTTTTCGTTGCTGTAAATATGCTGAGTTTGCTGTATCATCTGTAAGGCTGCGAAATATATAATCTGGACCTGCATATACTTCAATATACTTTTTGTTGCCAGCTGTATTTTTTTCCGCTTCTGGGCAAGGGATGGAAGGATTATTGGGTAACTTATTATATTGTAATGAAGGACTAAATGTATTTTTCTTCTGAATGAAATCATTAAAAAAATACTTGCTGTTTAACCTTGGCTCATTAAAATTTATAACCGCTGTTAACTCCTTTTCATAATATTCATCTGCATGTTTTATAAGTACTGTTGTAGATGATTTGGTATGCTGCAAAACATTATTACCTGCATAATTTTGATTTATTTGTGGCGTGTTAATTATTGTTATAGGTTCTGGTGCTGGTTTAGTAATTGTATCTTTTACATCATCATTATTAATTACATTAGAATTGTTGTTTTGGATTGAATTTTTTTCAGCAATAATAGTAGTGTTATTTTTAGAAACATTTTTATGTGATAATAAATAAATAAATCCACCCGCACTCATCAATATAAATACAAGTGCGGCAGCTATTTTAGCCATGTTGTTTGTAAAGTATCCAACAGGTTTTTTTCTGTCTTTTTTTGCAACAATGTTTTCCCATACATGTGCGGGCACATCAGGACGAGTATCGCCCAATTGATGCTTTATGTATTCGTCAAATAAATTATTTTTCATACCGCTACTTTTTGTAAGTGTATTATTTCTCTTTGTAATAATTGTCTTGCTTTTACAAGTTGGCTCCTACTTGTGCCTGCTTGTATGCCAAGCATTTCTGCTATTTCATCGTGTTGATAACCTTCAATAACATACAGGTTAAAAATAATTCTGTACCCATCAGGCAAGTTGTTAATGAGCAGCAATAAATCTTTTTCAGTAAGGTGGTTAAATGCAGGTATGTCATTCATATCTGCTATTGTTGTATCTTTTACTTCCTCCACCGAAAACTCCTTTGTATATCTGCTTACCGTATATTTTTTTAGTGCTGTATTTACTACCACTCTCCTCATCCAACCTTCAAATGATCCTTCACCCTTAAACTGGTCTATTTTTTTAAATATTTTAATAAACGAATCCTGTAAAATATCCTCTGCATCTTCTTTATTCCGTGCATATCGTTGGCATACACCCAAAAGAGAACTGGCATAACGGTTGAACAGGCTTTTTTGACAAAGCGCATCATCCTTTATGCAACCTCTTATTAGTTCAATATCTGTCAATATTTTTGGGTTGATAGGCTTTTGGTTTTTAAAATAGATACTTTGACTGGCTATTATGCTGCCCGTTACTAAATATACAATTTATATTAGTTTTAAATATTTAATGATATTGTGCGGTTGTGGTTTAATTTTATATACTATGGATTACGAAAAAAAAATACGGGTACTTCTTTCAGAAAATGAGTTTTTGCAATTGCAAATGGAAGACCTGAACAGCGAATTACAGAAGCGGGATGAGGAAATAAATATACTTGGAGATATTAATGAAAGTACAGCAGCCCTGCGTAGCAAAATAGATAGCAATCTCCTAGAAATAGAGCAGTTAAGATACCGCAGTGAGCAGTTGTCTCAAAAATCATTGGGTATTGAAATGATGAATGAAGAGCTGGAAATGAATTTATATAAAGAAATTAAAGGCAGACAAATAGACCAAGCCTCCTTAAAAGAAATGGATTCCATAAAAGCAAATATGGGTATCATTTCAGAGGAATTAAACGAAGCTGCTGAATTATACAAAAGAATACAATTATTAAAAGCATCGTTAGCCGAAGCAAAAAGTATTGCTAATATGAAAGAAATAGAAAATGAGAATTTAAAACTTGAAATAAAAGAATTGAAAGAACTTGTAAGTGTATTAAAACTTAAAAAGCTTGGATAATATATAATTAATTTAAATACTATAACTATTGCTTATATTAGTATTCTATTTTTTAAACCAAAACTAACAAAATGGAAAATGCTATCGATTCAAATGCCAAAACAGCTGCAATAGTAAGTTACATCACCTTAATTGGTTGGTTAATTTCTTTTTTTGCTCTTAACAAACCAAAGTCTTCTCTTGCTAATTACCATTTAAGGCAGACTCTGTTTTTAATGTTATGTGCAATAGTATTTCAAATTGCAGCGTTTGCTGTAACATTAGTCATGCCTATGATAGGAATTCTTTTTAGTGTACTAAGTATTGGGTTTCTTGTTTTGTGGGTTATGGGATTAATATCTGCAATTAATGGAGAGGAAAAACCCATGCCGTTAATAGGTGAAAAAGCACAGGAACTATTTAAAAATCTTTAAAATATCTTTATATTATTTTTGCATCTCAAATTAATTTTTGAGGTGCTTTTTTATGTTTTAAATTATTTACATGAACTCAATAGCGGATATAAGAAAAGATTATAAACTACGCTCGTTTTTAGAAACTGATGCGGCGGCAGATCCTTTTGTACAATTTACAAACTGGTGGAACGATGCTGTAGAAAGTAATATAGATGAAATAAATGCAATGACACTTGCAACTGCAGATAAGCAAGGCAAACCATCTGCAAGAATAGTTTTATTAAAGGGGGTAAGCAAAGTAGGTTTTGAATTTTATACAAATTATGAAAGCCACAAAGCAAATGAAATGGCAGCTAATAATAAAGTTGCGCTGGTCTTTTTTTGGAAAGAATTAGAGCGGCAAATTAGAATTGAAGGAACGGTTGCAAAAGCTCCGGAAGCAATTAGCGATGAATATTTTATGAGTCGACCACGTGAAAGTAGAATTGGTGCATGGTCATCTCCACAAAGCAGCGTAATACCATCACGAGAAATATTAGAAGATAATGTACAAGCCAATAAAAAGAAATTTGAAAACGATGAGGTAACAAGACCATCGTTTTGGGGTGGATATATTGTTACACCTACCTTATTTGAATTTTGGCAAGGTCGCTCTAATAGGCTGCATGACAGAATAGAGTATGTGAAAGATGATGGTGGTTGGGTGAAGAGGAGATTGGCGCCGTGATAGATATCATTATTCCAAGCATTTGAAAAGTAGAGAGTTTTTTTCCTACAAAATTAAATAATCTATTTTTTTTATCCGTCTCCAATTTTTGCCTTTAATATTTTGATAGATTAAAAGTGTATGTCCAAAGTAGGCAAACTTAAGTTCTTCGGTTTCGATGTCCTTTTTATAAGTAGTAATATCAATAAATGCGTATTGTTTGTCAGTCGTAAGAATTGGGTCAGTTACTGAAAAGAAAAACCCATTCTTAGCCACTTTAAACGATTTAATCAATTTGAACTCCTTAATTGTTTCAGAAATATATCTTGGTGTTATTAAAAGTGCCTGTTTATATAAATTATGCTTTTCTGTATCGTTAAAAAGTATTTTAGTAAATGTGTCTTTGAAGATATAACTATGATTATAAGGCGAATGTTCGTCACGCTTTAAAACTCTTATCACACTATCCGATGTTAGGTCTTTATCTAAATGAAAACGGTAACTGTTCCATTTATCGGTTTTATCCAAAACAAAAAATACTTTTGGTTTTTCATTTTTTAAAAATGTAGTGATTTCAAAATTAGTTTTGTCTTTAAATGCTATTTCAATCAGCTTGTTGTTTTGCGCAAAAACACTTGTATAAATAATTAAAAAAATCGTAAAAAATAAAAGTTTCATATGCTAAAGCTTAACACTTAGTTACAAGAAGGATGAAAATCTTATTATCATCTAGTGAATATGAGACAAGGATGCTTATAAAAGAAAAAGGGCTTCATCTTTAAATGAAGCCCTTTAAAATTATTTAGCTTTTTTAGTAGCAGGTTTTTCTTCTGCGGCAGCTTTAGGTGCTGCTACTTTTGTTGCAACTTTTGCAGGTCTTGATTTGCCAAATGATCCTGCTTTAGTTTTACCTTTTTTGGTTTTAATATCACCACGTCCCATAATTTGTATTTTTATTATTTATTAAAGTTATAAAAAAAGCAAGACACTGCTGCATCTTGCTTTTAAAATGTTTTTTGTGAACTTAGATCTTAGAAGATAATTCTTTACCTGCTTTAAATTTAGCAACTTTTTTTGCCTTGATTTTAATAACAGCTCCTGTTTGAGGATTACGGCCGTTACGAGCAGCTCTTTTAGAAACAGAGAAAGTACCAAAGCCAACCAAAGTAACTTTGTCGCCTTTCTTTAATGTTTTTGTTACAGCATCTACAAAAGCATCAACAGTTAAGTTAGCTTGTGTTTTTGTGATACCTGCATCTTCTGCAATTTTTGCAATTAATTCTGCTTTGTTCATAATGAGTTTTTTGAAAATTTATAGTACAACAAATATAGAAGGTTTTTGAAACAAACAATTTATTTTAAATGATTTTTTTCTTTTAAAAAATTGCTGCAATGCACTGTGCGCAAGTATTACAGGCGCCAATAGAGGCTTGGCAAAAAAATAATATGTTTCACAAATTCCATAAAAGCCAATGCAGCATTGGTTTTCAGAGATATTAATCTTCAAAAAATGAGTATTTGCAAGGGTTTTGAAGGTATATTTTTGTAATTTATGGTTTTGCACAATTAGTCCACAATCTGCATTACTGACCTAAAAGACAGAAATTTATCGCCCCACTTAGCAAATGCTGCATTGCGCATTTCAACAGAAAATTTTTCAATATACCTATTGTACAATGCCTTACTTTCTGCAAAGTATTGTACTGCATAAGTTGGTCCTTCCACCTCATCTGTTTCTAATAATTTTAAAATTTTAAAATCAGTGAAACACTCGGTGTTTAAAATATCTTTTGAGTGTATTTCTTTTACCCACTTCAACCATTCTTCTGCAATGCTATGGTGTATTTTTGTGGTTACATTATATATTATCATGGTTAATTTATATCAAGTAGTATTGGGCAATGGTCGCTGTGTTTTACATCCGGATATATGGCCGCATGTATCAATTGCTTTTCAAGCGGTGTAGTAACTGATATATAATCTATACGCCACCCTTTATTGTTAAGTCGCACACTCGGAAAACGCTGGCTCCACCAACTGTATTGATGAGGCTCTTTGTTAAATACCCTGAAAGTATCTATCCAACCATTTCCGAAAAATTGTGTCATCCACTCTCTTTCTTCCGGTAAAAAGCCTGTTGATTTTTTATTTCCTTTGGGGTCATGAATATCAATTTCATTGTGTGCAATATTATAGTCACCACAAAGAATTATTTTAGGATTTGTTTTTTTTAACTCTTCTAAATATTCATGCATTTCTTTGAGCCAAATGTATTTATAAGCTTGTCTTTCATCGCCGGAAGTGCCGGAAGGAAAATATGCATTTATCAATCTAACGTCTCCAAACTGTAACTGAATTACACGGCCTTCAAAATCACTCATTTCGTGGCCCGTACCTGTAAAAACTGCATCGGGCTTTATTTTGGTAAATATCGCTACACTACTGTAACCTTTTTTCTGGGCACTAAACCAATGATGGTTAAAGCCCAAATCTTCCAGCAACTTTACATCTATATCGGTAAAGGCAGCTTTTGTTTCCTGCAAACAAATTACATCTGCAGGGTCAGTCTTTAACCACTCTATAAACCCTTTTTTAATAGCTGCCCGTATTCCGTTTACGTTGTAAGAGATGATGCGCATGGAAATATTTTTTTTATAAATTTAATAAGTAAAAAAATACAATTATTCCAGTATTGGCCTCAACCATCTTTCCATTTCATCTTTTGTCATTTTCTTCCGAGTTGTATAATCATCAAATTGATCTTTCTCTATTTTTCCAACGCCAAAATATTTACTTTGTGGATGTGCAAAATACCAACCACATACTGATGATGCAGGATACATCGCCAATGATTCTGTTAAATGAATGCCTGTAGCTTCTTCGCCGCCAAGCAATGCAAACAGTTTATATTTTTCCGTATGGTCTGGGCAAGCAGGGTAACCAGGCGCAGGGCGTATGCCACTGTATTCTTCTTTTATCAATTGCTCGTTTGTAAGCTGCTCATCTTTTTCATAACCCCAATAATCTGTTCTTGTTTTTTTATGTAAAACCTCTGCAAAAGCTTCTGCAAACCTATCGGCTAATGCTTGTAAAATTATTTTATTGTAATCATCTTTTGCATCATCAAATTTTTTGATGTGGGGTTCAAGGCCTTCTATGGTTACTGAGAATGCACCCATAAAATCAGCCCCCTGTCCCCCGAAGAGGGAACTTAGATTGTTAGTTTCTCGGGATGCGGCTTTAGTTGAATCGTCAATATTTGAAGCCGCAGTTGGGGATGGGCATATGAAATCCGCCAAAGATAAATTCGGTTGACCTTCCGCCTTCTTTATTTGTTGCCTTAAAAATTCAAGATTAACTTTTTTATTTACCGTAACAGTATCTGGTGCAGTTCTCTCCGCTTCCCAAAAACCTATTACGCCTTTTGCATTCAACCATTTCTCGTCTATAATTTGTTTTAATAAAACCTTTGCGTCGTTGTACAATTCTGTAGCTTGTTTGCCTACCACTTTATCTTTTAATATTTGCGGAAACTTGCCATGCAGCTCCCACGCAATAAAAAATGGTTGCCAATCAATGTACTCCGCAATCTCTGCCAAATTGTAATGATCGAAAATTTTTGTACCTGTGAATGTTGGCGAAACGGGAGTAAAATTCTCCCATTCTATTTTTGCGCCATTGTTTTTTGCAACATCATATTTTTGATATTGCTTAGCGGTACGCTTGTTTGCAAAATCTGTTTTAAGTGTTTCATATTCTGATTTCAAATTGCCTAAAAAATCTGTTTTCGTTTCTTTATTAAGCAAACTGCCCGCCACTGTTACGCTACGGCTTGCATCTAACACATGTACTACACCATGCTCATATTCAGGTGCAATCTTCACCGCAGTATGCATACGACTTGTGGTAGCGCCACCAATCAATAATGGAATATCCATTTTAAGGCGGGTCATTTCTTTTCCAATGTGTACCATTTCATCAAGCGAAGGCGTTATCAATCCACTCAGACCAATAATATCAACACTGTGTTTTTTTGCTTCGCTTAAAATTTTATCTGCCGATACCATTACACCCAAATCAATAATATCATATCCATTACAACCTAGCACTACGCCCACAATATTTTTTCCAATATCATGTACATCGCCTTTAACCGTTGCCAATAATATTTTTGCTGCACCTGCACTTTCCTCGTTTACTGTACCTGCTGCCAGATGTGCATTTTTTCTATCTTCTTTTTCCTGCTCTATAAATGGTGTAAGCACTGCTACGGCTTTCTTCATTACCCTTGCACTCTTTACCACCTGTGGCAAAAACATTTTTCCTGCGCCAAATAAATCTCCCACTATATTCATACCATCCATCAGCGGGCCTTCAATCACTTCAAGCGGACGAGGATATTTCAACCTAGCTTCTTCTGTATCTGCATCTATATAATCAGTAATACCATTTACGAGTGAGTATGCCAATCTTTTTTCTACTACTTCATCCCTCCACTTTTCATCTTTTACAATTTCTTTTCCTTTGGCTTTTACTGTTTCTGCGAAATTTATTAATGCCTCTGTTGCTTCGTTGTTATCATTATTTTTATTCAACAAAACATCTTCGCACAATTTTTTTAATGTTGGTTCAATATCATCGTAAATAACCAACTGCCCTGCGTTTACAATACCCATATCCATACCTGCTTGTATGGCATGATATAAAAATACACTGTGTATCGCCTCACGGACATGGTCGTTTCCTCTAAACGAAAATGATACGTTACTTACACCACCACTCACTTTTACCAATGGCATTAATCTTTTTATTTCTCTAGTTCCTTCTATAAAATCAACCGCATAATTATTGTGTTCTTCAATACCTGTTGCTACTGCAAAAATATTGGGGTCAAAAATTATTTCTTGTGGGGCATAACCTACTTGCTCCGTTAATATTTTATAGGCTCTATGGCAAATTTCCACTTTACGCTCTTTGGTATCTGCTTGTCCTTTTTCATCAAACGCCATTACAATTATAGCTGCACCATAACTCTTACAAATAAAAGCTTGTTCTATAAATTTCGCTTCCCCTTCCTTCATCGAAATAGAATTCACAACACATTTTCCTTGCACACATTTTAATCCCGCTTCAATAATTTCAAATTTAGAAGAGTCAATCATTATCGGAATTTTTGCAATATCGGGCTCTGCTTGTACAAGGTTTAAAAATGTACGCATGGCTTCTACACCATCGAGCATGGCATCATCCATATTAATATCTATAATTTGTGCACCGCCCTCTACTTGTTGGCGTGCTACAGAAAGTGCCTCTTCATACAAACCATCTTTTATAAGGCGTGCAAATTTTTTACTCCTTGTTACGTTTGTTCTTTCACCAACGTTAATAAAATTTGTTTCGGGCCGTACAATTAAGGGTTCTAAACCGCTTAGTCGTAAATATGGGTATATTGTATTCATTTTCTTTTTTGGTTACGAGCAGAAGATCCTTGATTGAATTTCAGTGGCGACGCTCCGTTCAAATTTAGTTTTTCAATTGGGCTTTTATTTACCGCTCTAATAATTCGTTTTCAAAAATCCGAGTCAGTAGCTCCAGATTTTCATAATTATCAATTTCCGAATCAGCTCCTTGGAAATTCATTTTTTAACTTTCTACCAACTCAGGCATTACCCTTGGTTTAAAATGTTTAACCGCATCTGCAATGTGTTTTATG
This sequence comes from Ferruginibacter sp., assembly GCA_031424845.1. Taxonomy (GTDB): domain Bacteria; phylum Bacteroidota; class Bacteroidia; order Chitinophagales; family Chitinophagaceae; genus Ferruginibacter. The sequence continues at coordinate 18,849 of JANPIF010000337.1, read as the reverse complement.
TGCTCAGGTGTAGTACCACAGCAACCGCCCACAATATTTAACCAACCTTCTTTTGCCCACTCTTCAATTATGTGTGCTGTTTCATGCGGTTGTTCATCGTATTCTCCAAAAGCATTTGGCAAACCTGCATTCGGATATGCAGATGTAAAACAGCCAGCTATTTGCGAAAGCTCTTCTACATGCGGCCGCATTTCTTGCGCACCCAATGCACAGTTAAGTCCTACACTTAATGGCGCTGCATGCATTACCGAAATATAAAATGATTCTAAAGTTTGCCCGCTTAAAGTTCTACCACTTGCATCTGTAATTGTTCCCGAAATCATAATTGGAAGTTCGGGCTTGTTTTCTTTTCTAAAATAATTTTTAGTTGCATATACGGCAGCTTTCGCATTTAACGTATCAAAAATAGTTTCTATCAAAATAATATCTACGCCGCCATCTACCAACCCGCTTATTTGTTCCGTGTATGCTTGCGCTACTTCATCAAAAGTTACAGCTCTAAAGCCAGGGTTGTTTACATCTGGCGATAAGGAAAGTGTTTTATTTAATGGTCCAATAGCACCCGCAACAAATCGTGGTTTATCTGGATTCATTATAGTGTATTTATCAGCAGCAGCTCTTGCACACTTTGCAGATGCCACATTTAGCTCATAAGCCAATGCCTGCATATCGTAATCTGCCTGTGCAATAGTAGTGCTGCTAAAAGTATTTGTTTCTATAATATCTGCACCTGCTTCCAAATACAATTCATGAATACCTTGTATTATATGAGGTTGGGTAATACTCAACAAATCGTTGTTGCCTTTTACATCGGTATGCCAATCCTTAAATCGTTCGCCCCTATAATCTGCTTCTTCTAATTTATGGCGTTGTATCATCGTACCCATAGCGCCGTCAATAATTAAGATCCTTTCTTTTAATATTTGTCTAATATCCATGATGAATTTTTACCCGTTTTTTTACAAACGAAAAAATGTACAAAATAAAAACTAAGTGATTAAACGATTTGCAGATCCGCAGGATAGAATGTACAGGAAATGTATTTCGTTTATTAGTTCAGTTTTTTAAAAATGTAAGTGGGTGAACAATAAACAAATCCTGCCGCTTACTAGTGCAAAGCTATACTAAGTAAGCAATACGGCAAAATGAAAAAGGGAAAAAATCAGGAAGTGGTAATATAATTTTCTACAGCAATACGGTTTGTGATACTTTTTGCAAGCGTCATCTCATCTGCATATTCCAATTCTCCCCCAAAAGCTATGCCCCGTGCAATAGTAGTAATTTTTATTTTCACATCTTTTAATTTTCTACCAATATAATATATAGTTGTATCGCCTTGTATATTGGGATTTAGGGCAAAAATCACCTCTTCAATTTCTTCAGTTTTTATTCTGTCTATAAGCGAATCTATTGTAAGTTGTTCAGGACCCACACCATCCAAAGGAGAAATAATACCACCTAATACATGGTATAAACCATTAAACTGTTGCGTGCTCTCTATTGCAATTACATCTCTTATGTTTTCAACCACACAAATAAAATGCTGTTGGCGCATTGGGTTTATGCAAATATTACACACTTCTGTATCGGATACATTGTAACAGCGCCTACAGAATTTGATTTCATTGCGCATTTTGGACAATGCATGGCTAAATTGTTCTACCTCTCCCTCTTCTTTTTTTATAAGGTGCAGAACAAGGCGCAGGGCAGTTTTTTTTCCAATGCCCGGGAGCTTTGCAAATTCGTTAACGGCATTTTCTAATAGTTGAGAGGAAAACTGCATGTTTGCAAAAATAGATTAATCAATAAGGTATTTAATAGATGGGTAAAAGTAATTAGGGTAAAGTATTATACAATTCAAAAAAAGATAAAATGGAAGCTTCATCCCTAAAATCGAAACGAGGTATTTCCAGTTGATTCTTTTGAACTTCAGTAAGACTAAGTACTTCGGTAATATTATTTCCATTTTTTTTAATACTTGCTAACTTTTCTTTCTTAATATCAAAATAGTAATACGTGTATGAAATTTCAAAATGTTTCATCCTATTTCTATTAGCAATGTCAGTATCTGCCTCTACTTTTTTTTCATATTTTTTTAATAGAATACCTTTTTTTGATTCTAATAATACTTCAAAATATTGAGTAGTGTTTTGCTTTTTATAATTGCTGGCATTTACAAACCTTCTTTTAAAATTATTATTAAATGTAAGCGTAAATTCTTTGATACTTTCTGTAACATCTAACGGCTGATTATTTTCTAAAAATGTAATAACCTGTGCATAAATATTATATCGTAATTTTTGGATATTAAAAATCTTGTTATCGCTTAAAACTACTGAGCCACTTAGCCAACCTGCCTCTAAGAAAGGTGAACCCTTTACATTTTCACCATCTATTTTATATATCGTTTCATTTTCTCTATCATATAAATTTGTAGAGACAGATAATTCAGGCACCAATATATTTGCGGGCATACCGCCTGTTTGAGCTTCAACTATAAAATTGATAAATAATAAAAACAACAATCCAGTGTAACGTTTCATAGTATAAGTGTTTAGAAATTTATTTCACGTTCATTGTCCCAGTCTGCACGCACACCTAATTTTTGGGGTAGAGCCACCACCAATTCAGGCTGCAATTTCTTTAAATAATTACCGGGTGTCCATTTACCGTTTTTATCTTTATCATACAAAATTCTTACACCATATTCTCCAGGCGGGAACATAGGATTAAAAAATTCTTTAGATATAATTGGGTATGAGTATTTCACCTTTTCGCCTATAGTAAATTGGATTACAGGGTTTTTACTGAGGTCAATATTATTGAAACGCAAAACAAGTTTACCATACTCTTCATTTCTTTTTGTGGTAAAACGAATGGTATCTGATTTTGACAATTTTGTACCAGCAGAATCTTCCGCAGCATCTTTATCTATAATTAATATAAGTGGCGTTTCAGGTTTCCATTTTGTTGTAATAGTTAGTTGGCTTGCTGTGCTATCTTGTTTGTATTGTACTGCAGGCAATTTTTTGAAAAACGTATCTACTAAATAAATTTTTGTGGTGTCAAGTATTTTTAGTGGATTAGAAAAAGTTAGTTCCATTGGCTCCAATAAATCTTTGGCTCCCTGAATGTTGTTAACAACCCTTAATTTTTTTTCTAATCCCTTTTTAACAGCTGAAGTTATTGTAGTATTCTGATTGGATGACCCTTCTTTTTCAGCATATGCAAACAGATTAATCTCTTCATTATTTTTAGGAGAAACATCTTCGTTCGCAAATGCAAATATTTCTGAAACGGAATTATATGTTTTACCACCATCCCCATCTTTTAATGCATAAATTTTAAAATTATCTGCGGGGAGATTGGTAAAATTAAAACTGCCATTGCCGTTTACTTTTGCAACGTAATTAGGTTTCTTTTTTTGAACTGTACTGTCTACCGCATTTCTATAGAGCATAACGATCATTGTACTATCAAACTCGCCTGTTTCTGCCAATGTTACATTTCCACTAAGGGTTAAAGAATCCAATGTGCTACCTGTTGAAAAAACATAACTGAGATTTTTTAAAACATTGTTTTCATTAATATCCCGTACGGCGTTTCCAAAGTTGATATTGTAAGTAGTATTGGGTAAAAGCGTATCTCTAAATTTTAAAGTAATACTCCGTGGACTTGCAATTATAGAAGGGTTTCTGTTTTGTAGTGGGGATATGATCAAATTTTGTTGTAAATCTGTAACATCAATATACTCATCAAACTCCAGCGTTATTTTATTATTGGTTACATTTCTGCTGCCTTCTGCAGGACTAGCTTTTACTAATACAGGAGCTAAAGTATCTTTTGCTCCACCAGTAGGTATTCCTATTTGTGCACAACCTGCCCCGAGGAATGAAGCAATAACAAAAAAAGTAACTATAAAAATGGGTAATATAAATGAGGGTAATTTCATTATTTTTGATTCCAGAATTTTACCAAAAATAACCCGATATTTTTTAACCCATTCATTAATATCAAAACAAAACGTTATAAACGTATTTCCGCTAACAATTATCTTAAAAACAAATTTTACCAAAACCCACAACATGAAAAATTTACTACCATTCTTACTTGCAATGAGTGTACAATTTTGCTTTGCACAAACGTATGAAGGCAAAATTGATTACAATAAAAATTCTCAGGCAGCCATTATAACCGAATATAATTATCCCGAAGCAACCGTTGAGAAAACACTTACTGATAAACTGGAAAGAATGGGTTATAAAGTAAAAAGCAGTAAGGGCTTCCTGATCATTTCCAACGCAGTAATAAACAGTATTAGCAGCAAACCAATGGAGTATGCTTTTAAAATAGAAAGAAAAAGTAAAAAAGAAAAAGACATAACAATTGTATCGCTCGTAATGAATGAAAACAATATAAATACTACTGCTGATAATAGCAGCAAAGGAAAAAATTTTTTAACAGAATTGTCTCCAGCTATTGATGCATTAAATACAGATAATATGGTGAATGATCAATTTGAGATTGTCATAAAATCTCAAAAAAAATTAAAGAATTTACAGGACGATCAAATGAATATGGAAAAGAAAATTCGCAACCTGGAAGATGACCTTAAAAAAAATGCCAAAGAACAGGAAGATCAGCAAAAAGAAATTACAAAACAACAGGAAGTGTTGGATGCATATAAAGCAAAGAAAGGAGGAAAATAATTTAAAGATTTTTTAAATAAGCCGGCAAGTTTGCCGGCTTATTACATTCTGTTATTTTGCAGTTATAAAAAATACGTTTGGCATTTTTAAATGTCCATGTTCGTTTTTCTTGGGGTAATGATAGTATTCTTGAAACAAAAGTGGGTTTATCTATCCAGCCCACAAAGTAGGTTTTGTTTCTGTACGACCGGGCTAAAAGTCTGTCAAAAAGTTCGTCAATTTCTACATGCTCTATATCAATATTTCTGCTTGCAAGCCATTCATCTTTTGCCTTTCTTCTCTGGTCAAAAAATATTTGTAAGTGAATATCGCCCCTTAATTTTTCTTCACCATCTTCTCTTTTTATTAATTTAATATCTCTGCATGCAATAGATTTTTCTATTGTAATATCTACATCCGGGATAAGCGATGTTTTTAATTCGATATTTTTTCCTTTGTATAAAAAATCAATATCAATATTTTCCTCTTCATCCATGTAATTGGTTTCATCAAAATAGATTGCATGTTCTCCGAGCCATTTTGCGATGGCGTATTCGCCTATATAACCACGCAAAATGCAATCAAACTGTATGTTTGCATGCCGGGTGCGTAAATTATCAATAGTGGAAATAGATAGTTGTTTTCTAGCTTTTTCCATCGCAGCTTTTATCTCATCATCAGTAAGTGGTATGCAAATAATATCCTGTTTGGTTATCAATACAGCATGGTTTTATAAATGAATGTTTATTTAAAAGCTGTTTTATAATAAGTTAAACCCGCATTTATTCCTGGTATTTTTTCCCCATTGAACTCATAACCTTTTATAACTTTCTTTATACGTGGATAAGTGACCGTTTCACAAATATTATTTTCGTTATTGGTACATAGAATAAATTTTCTTTTTCCACCATCGGTATTGTTGGCTTTTAAAACCGCATGCCCGGTTGTGCCTGAGCCTGCAAAAAAATCGAGGACTGTGATGTTTTTACTGCCAAATAAATTTATACAAAAAAGTATAAGTGCTGTGGGCTTTGGAAACCTAAAAAGATTTTGGTGTACAACATTATTCAATTCTTTACTTCCTTCTGCATTTAAAAATTGAATGATTGCCCTGTGCGGCAATTTCCTTTCTCGCCTGTTGTTTTCATTGTCTACAAACTGGTATTGTTTTATATATGCCTTCCATTTATCTTTTACTTTTCTAAAAACAATAAAATCATTCTCTTTACCCCAATCTACTTTTTCTTTGCTCCAGCGCCAGGTATTTGGACGACCGGTTTTATTACCTGAAAAAATAAAAGAACCGTCTGGCATTTTCAACTCATAATCTAATGATGGGCTATAAGAACCTTTATAATCTAAATCTCTTAAATAATATTTTCCACGGTGGGTTACATGTGCATCTTCCAGTTTGTATTTGGTATCGTTTTCTACATCCAATATTTCTTTTTCAAAAACAAGAGATGCTTTATTTTTTGCATAACAAAGCATGTAATCGAACTCTACAGCCACTTGTCCACTATCATGGCCTGCACCGGTTTTGTTTTTTCTTATAAACTGTGCTACAAAATTTTCTTCGCCAAATATTTGATTACACAAAATCTTTAATTGTGCTATTTCATTATCATCAATAGAAATAAAAATTGCTCCTTTTTTATTGAGTAAACCTGCAGCAAGTGTTAATCTTTTATGCATGAAGGATAACCATTTACTGTGCCTATAGCTGTCATCTATGTCAACATATTTATCGTTGTACATAAAATCTTCTTTCTTCCCCGTATTGTATGGAGGGTCAATGTAAATAAGGTCAATAGCAGCTTTGTGTGTTTTAAAAAGTACGGTAAGCGCATGAAAATTATCTCCTTCAATTAAAATATTTTCTGCTGTTTTAAATTTACTTTTTATGGTTTTGCTTTTTACCTCTTCCAGCACTGGTAATTTATCCTTGCAATCTTGTACTACTTTTTCCGGTACTCTATCTTCTTCCCACACCAACCCGTAATGTTTATTTGTTTCTGCTCTTTGTAAAACAGCAATAAGTTGTTCTTTTGTAAAAGATGAATAATTGGTTGGAGGCATTTATACTATAAATATTTAGAATTGTAAAATACATTAATAATTGTAACCCGATTGCATGCTTACAAATCCATTTTTTCCTGAATTATAGCAATAGCACTGTGTAAGCGCTCTTCATTATTACCGCTTATTATTGCCCATGGCACTTTTTGTTCTATAAGTTCTTCTTTATAATAACTCAATAATTTTTCTCTTGTAATAAGATCAGGGTATTCTCTTAAATTATCTTTTACCCAAGGTAAATCGGTATTGCAAAGCAAATATAAATCATACTCCCTTTTAACTATTTCCGATAAAATACGGTTGTCGCATTTATTAAAAACAAATTCGCTCCATACTTTTATAACGTATAAATTGGTATCAATAAAAAGCGGTGTTTCATTTTTAAAATTAGGGTTGCTAATAATTGACTGGAAGCCCTTCTCTTCTTCAGCAATTTGACCTTTTGCTATTTCATATAAATTTTCATACGTATAATTTGTACCATTTTCCTCTAAAAAATTTCTGGCGTATTCCTTTACCCAAACACTTTTATAATGTGCAGCAAGGTTTGAAGATAAAGTGCTTTTACCTGTACTTTCAGGACCCACAATTACTATTTTTTTTATTTTTCTTTCCATGAAGGGTTTGTCTTTAATACTTTTTTGTAGATAGCACAATCTTCATCATGAGCGCCGCTAAGATAACCGGCACTCATTAAAAATTCGTTCACAATTTCGCCACCGGTAAACTTAAAATTTGTTTTAAATATTTTTACCCATTCATCTTTGGTTTTTGGATGATGATGTTCTATCCATTTTTTAAATGAGCCAAATTCTTTTTGTAAATCTATAATGACATTTGCATTATAAATGGCTGCGTGTATTTTTAATTTATTTTTAATAATACCAACATCATTGAGTAACCGCTCAACATCTCTTTCTTTATACGCCGCTACTTTTTTTATATTGAAGTTGCTGTATGCTTTTCTAAAATTTTGTTCTTTATGTAAAATGGTTGTCCAGCTAAGCCCTGCCTGGTTTATCTCCAGCACTAATCTGCAGAAAAGTTCATCATCGCTATCTATGGGAAAACCATATTGAGTATCATGATATTTTTTATGTACTGCAAAATCTTTTTCCTTAATAGTGGTAAGGGCTTTGCAATAAGAAAATGTTGGAATAGCCATTTTACAATTTTGAAATGATGGTTTGTTGTCGTTGTTTAATTTTTTTAGCCCAGCTTATTAAACCAAACACAGCCATAACAAGTAATACTACATAATAAAAACTGGTAAACACATAATGCTTTACAAAATATAGGGGTATAGATGCAATGTTGGTAGCCATCCACCAATACCAACTTTCCAGTTTCTTTTTTACCATTAACCACATAGCTGTAAAAGCTGCAGCACTGGCAAAAGCATCAGCCCATGGAATTACACCATCAAAAAACATTTTTTTAAAGTAAGTAAGTGCTAGAAAAATACCAATATAAAAAGCCAGAAAAAAAGCAATGTGCTGGAGCCATTCTTTTTTATTAGAAGCGGTAATGTGTAAAATAGTTTCGTGGCGGCTGTCTTTTTTGTTCCACATATACCATCCTATAAAACTCATAATGGTATAGTAGAAATTAACTGTTGCTTCTCCAAGTAGATGTCCTGAAAAACTGATGTATATATAAATGATGGTATTTACCAAACCCGTAGGATACACCAAAACATTTTCTTTACGACTGTACCATACACTAATAATACCAGATGCAACTGCGAGGTATTCGAACCATCGAGTATTATGTATATCTGTTATGAATTGGATGTAAATTTCGTAAAGCGTCAAAAGTTATTTTTTACGAAAATAATCTTTACTAAAATCTTTTACTTGTTTTTATTTAGTTTAATGGAATATAATGCAGTTAAATTTATAAAGAATAGTTTTTGAACATTTTCTGAAAGTTCAGGAAAACCTTGAATGGTAATTACACTCTCTGGTATTACGTAATTAGGAGTTGCAATAATAAATAGTTTTTTATGTGCCCATATAAATGGTGTGCTAAATTCATAACTTAGAATATTAAATCTTCTACTGTTTTCGGTTACCAAAGTATTATTTAATGGGATACTGGCAAGTGTATTTTGTTTATAATATGCAGAAGTAAAGTTTTGAGAACCTGCATTTACAACGGCAGTGGGGGTTAATATAAAAATACTTTTTCCTTTCTTCCATTTAAAATTTCTGTTTAATCCTGCAGAAGTAAAAAAATCAGTTCTGCTATTTGAAAATGCTGCACTACCAGCGGTGGTTACATTAATGGTTTTATTTAAATAATTTAAGTTTATACCTGCCTGTTCTTTTAAAGCAGATTGAGGCAACTGCGTGGTGTTATAAAAAAATTTGTTTCCGAAAATATTTCCAGCAAACCCTTTTTGTTTACCAAACCTATATCCTGCTTCAGCAATTGTACCTGCGTAGTTTAGTGATTGTACTTTGTTGTTTAGTAAAACACTTGTTGCACTTCCATATAATCCTGTGCTATCAAATTGAATAAGTACAGTTGGTAAAAGTGCATTACTTTTTAAATCGTCTGTTCTGCCGTAGTAATGCAGTCTTGGAGCAAATACCGCTCCTGCCAATATGGAAGCCACAGTCTTTTTTTGAGGCTTTGCAACTACCATTGTTGCACTATCTTTAATTTGAGCGATAGTTATTTGTTGATTGATAAATATAGAAAGTATGATAATAAATAAACTTTTCATCGTGTTATTTTAAAAATAAAAACCTCCCTATAATAAAATTACAGGGAGGCAGTTGGATTATTTTTTTACTTGTTTCTAACAGCTTTTACTTTTACATCACTATTTGTTTTGTTACTTACATTAACAGTTTTTGTGTTATTAGTATTTGTTTTATTAGATGAAACATTTGCATTTGTATTTGTTGATCCTGCAGCATCTATTGAAGAAGAATTATTACGACCACGGTTGCTATTATTTTTTGTAGCATTTAAACCTGCTGCTGTTTCATTCGATACATCAATTGATGAATTTCTATTTCCGTTTCTTCTATTTGTTTTTGAAGCAGCACCATTAATATTTGTATTAGAAATTGTTGCTCCCTCTAATGATGCAGAATTATTACGACCTCGGTTGCTCGTAGTTTTTGTAGCACTTACATTGGCTCCGGTTCCACTTGCCACCTCTAAAGATGAATTTCTCCCAACATTTTTTCTATTGGTTGATGAAGAGCTATTCAAATTAGTGTTACTTCCTGCAGCAACATTCAAGCTAGCATTTTTGCTGTTCCTATTCACACTATTTTGTGTATTTACACCAGTATTTACATTGCTGTTTATACCTGTATTAATACTACCATTGTTAAGTGGAGCATTGTTATTAGTAGAACTATTTGAAACAGCATCTAACTTTATACTGTTTGAAATACCTGCCCCTAAAGAGCCAGACCTTGTAGCCCCTGATGCGCTATTAGCTGAATTAGCTGCGGCATTTACAGATGCAGCTGCACTACTTGCTTGCTGGGCAGATGATGCTGCATTACTAGCTTGAGTAGCGACATTAGTTGCAGTAGATGCTTGGGTTGCAATATTTGCGGCAACATTAGCAGATGTAGCAGCCTGAGCTGCTTGATTGGATGCATTAGTAGCAGCGTTTGTAGCTGTAGTAACTGAAGTTCCAATACTGGTTCCAGTATTTAATACTCCACCTAATTGTGCTGAAACTGTTGATGCTGACATGGCAGTTATCACTACCGCTGTCAATTTAAAAAGCATTTTTTTCATAATATTTTGATTTTTTTATGGTACGATAAATCCGTGATTTTCAAGAACTATGCCAAACCAAAAAATTATTTTTTTTGATAATACGCTAACACCAAAGACTAAATCTACATTAACGTTTATATGCTTTTTTTAGATTTATAATGTTTATAATTTCTGAATCTTAATTAATATCTACGTTCAAAATTTTTTATTTTTCAGTAAAATATAATTTATAAAACTTATCAACATCAATGATTAATAATGTAGATCTTTATAAAAATATAAATTGAAATTATTTTTTGATGCGAAAATTTAAAAAGATCAGCCTGGTATTATTGATTGTATTATATGCAGGTGCAGGAATAAATCACTTTATTAATCCTTCAGGTTATTACAGCATAATTCCGCCATATTTCTCCAATCCATATCTAATAAATATTATAGCAGGTGTTGCAGAAATTGTTGCTGCCATTTTATTAATAATGCCTAATACAAGAAAGTTTGGCGTTTATTTAATTGTAACGATGTTAATAGCTTTTATTCCTGCACATATTTATATGATACAAAAAGGCGGTTGTATGGGAGTAGAAATTTGCATGCCCTTGTGGGTTGCATGGTTAAGATTATTTCCTTTACAGTTTATTTTAATTGCCTGGGCTTGGTGGCATAGAAAATAAAATAAATACAATAAAAAACACCGCAAAAAGCGGTGTTTACTTATATAAATATTTTAAAGTAATTACTCACTCTCCGCAACTACTTCTTTCACTTCAGGTATCATTCTTTTCATCATTCCTTCAATACCTGCTTTTAAAGTAATCATACTACTTGGGCAGCCACTGCAACTTCCCTGCATCATTAAATTTACTTTACCGTTTTCGTAGCTTTTAAATTGAATAGCACCCCCATCCATTTCCACTGCTGGCTTTACATAATTTTCGAGCAATTCTTTAATACGTTTTACAACATCATCATCATCTGCACTTACTTCATTGCTGATTTCGGTTTTCATTACAGCTATCTCATCTTCATTTACAACGGGTTTACCATCTTCTAAATATTCTTTCAAAAATTGTTTAATGGTTGGTATTACATCTTGCCAATCATCAGTACCAATGGTTTTAGTAAGTGTAACAAAATTGCTTGCAATAAATACTGATTTAATAAAAGGAAAAGAAAATAATTCCTGTGCAAGTAAAGAAGGTTTTGCACTTTCTTCATCAGGAAAATCAATACTCTTACCCGGATACAATTGTTTATTCGCCACAAATTTCATGGTTTCAGGATTGGGCGTCATCTCTGTATATATACTTATAACTGGGTTGCCTGTTTTTATCATTCTAAATTTTTAAAACACAAAAATACAACTTTAATAAGCATTTTTTTTACAGCGGTTTATTAAACAAGAAATTTATAACAGTTCTCACATAAGTAATTTGCATGTATCTCGTGTAGAATAATTACTACCTATACTATATATTTTGGGATTTCAAATTTGCATAAGTGTTTTTTTGGAATTTTCAAAACCGTTGGTCTAATATTTGCGTTTCTAGTTGCGAACGATTCGTTAATTTATTCATCACAAATTATTTACCATGTCAAAATTTACCTGCCTCCCTAAACTCGGCTGTAAAAAATTCCTTTACTTATTCATAATCATTATTTCATGTGGAAATGCTTATGCACAAAAAACCAGTCAAATTTTAAATCTTGAGAAAAATGAAAAAGTAGAAGACTTCACATTGAACAAAGAGTTGAATACACCCTCCGTAATAAAATTGAAGGATGGTAATAATCTTTTAAAAAATGATAAAATTATTACTTTAAAACAATTACTTGGGGCAGATGGAAATACAAACTTTGTCGCCACCCCAGCTATTCCAAGCAAAACCGGTATCAATATTGAAAAATTTCAACAGTACTATAAAAACATAAAAGTTCAGCATGGTGTTTATAGTGCTGTGAGTAATTCGAATGAATTACAAGCTTTTACCGGAGAGTTTTATCAATTAAAAAATGTTAATATTCAACCCAAGTTGAATGAAGCTGCTGCTTTAAATTTTGCATTAAATTATGTTAGTGCAAAAAAATATGCCTGGGAGCAAGCTAAAGAAGCTCGTGATGCTGAAACAAACCCATTAAGAAAACAACTATACAATGCGGCTTATGAAAAGCTTTTACCAAAAGGTGAATTGGTAATAGTGAAAGACTTTTATGAGAACAAAGGTGCAGATCTTTCTTATAAGTTTGATATTTATGCAGGTGACCCAATGGGTAGAGCATACATATATGTAAATGCACACACAGGAAAAATAATGCTTATCGATAAAATAATTAAGCATTTAAGTCCTAATCAAAACAACACAAATGGTTATAGTAATTTAGTGCCGGAAGTTGCATTTATTATGAGTGGTGCTGCAGAAATGGAAAACAATTCTCCTTTAGCTGTTGGCGATACTGCCACTGTTCCTATACTAACAAGATATGCGGGAGTTAGATTAATGGGTACTACAAATGTTTCAGGTACGGGTACCGATCCTTCAGGCAACGGTTCTCCAATTGTAAACAGTACAAATGGTGGATCACCTTTTTTACCAGGACAAAATCCATGGGTATTAAACGATAAACGATTTCATGGTGTAGGTAGTAACCAAAGCGAACAAACCTATGATCTAAATGGTGTAGGTGGAGCTCCTATTTCTGTACCGGCTTATGGTACAGCGAGATCATTTACGGACCTCGACAATAACTGGACATCTGCTGAACATAAAAGAGGTGGAAATAATGAAGCGGAGAATGATGATTTTGGATTTGATGCCCATTGGGGTGCGGGTATTGTATATCAATACTGGAAAGATATACATGGCAGATTAAGTTTTGATAATGTAAACAGTTCCATTAAGAGTTACATACACTCTGGAGTAGCTTACGATAATGCGTTTTGGAATGGAAGTGTTATGACTTATGGAGATGGAAGTTATCAAAACGGTGCACAGCCAGGTTTTGCTCCACTGACATCTTTGGATGTTTGTGGTCATGAAATTGGTCATGGTGTTTGCTCTTTTACGTCTGACCTGGTTTATGCAAATGAAAGCGGTGCTATGAATGAGGGCTACAGTGATATTTGGGCTGCAATGGTTGAAAACTATGCATTGCAAAACATTGATCCTACTTTAGTAGCAAGTGCTACAAATCCTAATGGTTTTAAAATATGGGATATTGGTGAACAGATAGATGCAAATGATACGATTGGTACAACCAATCCTCCCAATATTCAAAATTATCCTGCAAATGATGTACGCCATACAGCCTTAAGATATATGGATTTTCCGGGTAGAGCAAACAACCCATCTAGTTATGCAGAAGCTACAAATTCTTCAACCGGTGGTGCTGAAAGATGGACAGAACAAACTAATTGTATGCCTACTTTAGCAAATGACCAGTGCGGTGTACATAATAACAGTGGCGTGTTAAATAGAATGATGTATGTGCTTGTAACAGGTGCTACAGGAGTTACAAATACAAGGAATGCTTTAAATTTAGCTGCACATGGTAGTCAATCAGTGACTAACGGAGAGCCTTATAATGTTACGGGAGTAGGGTTCAATAAAGCAGAAAAAATATTGTACTTAACTGAATTGATGCTTACACCTAATGCTACATTTTTACAAGCTAGAAACGCATCCGTTTTAGCTGCAGAAACTTTATATGGTAAATGTTCATTTGAATATAAGCAAACCATTTTAGCATGGCATTCAGTTGCAGTTGGAAGATCTTCTGACACTGCTCAATGCACAAATTTGCCTTTATTCAGTGCCTCTATTGCACGGACTACTGTAAATGAATCTTCAGCAAAATCTAACACAAACTGCACAGATGCTGTTACTAAAATAGATTTATCTATTAGTGTGTTAACCCCTGGTTTTACAAATCCGCTAACCATTACAATAACACCAACAGGAACTGCTAGTAATTTAAAAGATTATTTACTTTCAACTACTACGCTTAACTATGCTGCAAACGAATCTGGTTTAAAGAAAACAGTTTTGTCTATTTACAATGATGCTGAGGTTGAAGGTTCAATACCAGAAACTATTGCTTTAGCAATCAATGCAACAGATGGTGGTGCATTTTCAAAAGATACCATTATAAATGTCAGCATTATGGATGATGATTTAGTTCCAACCATAAGTACTACAAGAACAAATTTACTGGTTGAAAACTTTAATAGCACAACGGCTAATTTATTGCCAACAAACTGGAATATGGTAGATAGGCTTGGTGCTTCAACTATTAAATGGTTAACAAGCGTAAATGCATCTTCTTTCGGCTTTACTTCCAAAGCAGCATATGTAACATTAAAATCACCCTTAGATGCCTTAGACCCAGTAGCAGAACCATCTTATGATGCTGCTGCAGGTGGAGAAGTAATGTTAACTACTCCTTTTATAAATGCAACAGGTAAATCTGATATTAAAGTTAAATTTAGATTTGCCGCAGGCGGAGAACCAGCAGGTGATCCTAATGATCCGACAATTACACTTGATTTTGGTGAAATATTTTATTCATATGATGGAATAACATTTGAACAGTTTCAAGGTGAAGCTAACAGACAATATAGGCTTACTCCATCTGCTACATTAGACTCAATCGTATTACCAGCAGAATTTAATGGAAGAACATTTAAATTAGGTTTCAACTGGTATAATGATGCAAATTTGGCTGTACCACCTGCCTTCATAATAGATGATGTAGAAGTAAGTGGTGGCGGACAAAAAATTGAAACAGAACTAAACCAGGGTGTGGCAGAAAAACAATTTGACAATAAAGATTTGTTTTACAAAAGTGCTGATGATGGACAAGTAATAGCTCGCATACAAAACAACAATGTAGATTTAGGTTGTGTTACCACCAAACTTACAGAAAGTGGAAATGGACTTGGATCAAATATTGTTTTGAATGGAAGCATTTATCAAAGAGCTAAGAAGGTAATAACAATTACTCCTTCTTTAAATGCAGCTACAGCCACTTATGACCTTACATTTTTTACAACTGTTGAAGAAATAGCAGGCTTGGTTCCAGGCTCTCTCCACATCTTAAAAATAAAAGATGGTACGCCTACCTCTGGTACTTTGTCAAATACTAATGTAACTGAACTTACACCGATTTTTACAGATAACAGTACAGATGGGTATTATACTTATACAGTAACTGGTGTAACAGGTTTTTCACAATTTTTGTTAGCGGTGAATTCAGGTGTTCTACCTCAAAAGCTTTTGTCATTCAACGTGGCTGCGCAAAACAATAAGTTTATTAAAACTACATGGAGCACAACCAATGAAACAATTGGTCAGCATACTATTGAAAGAGCAATTAAAGGTTCCAACGATTTTAAAGCCGTTAACGAACAAACAATGCTTGGCGGAAATGGAATAAATGAATACAGCTTTGATGATTTAAATGTAACTGCAAATGTTGTTTATCAATACAGATTAAAATCTGTAGAAAATAATGTTGTAAGTTATTCTTCTATCAAACAGGCATTCATTACCGGCAAAGATTATTATGTAGATATTGCACCAAACCCATCAGATGGAATGTTTAAGATTTCATTAAATGGTTATAGTGGTATGAGTAACCTGATCGTATACAGTGCTACCGGGCAAGAAGTATTTCAAAATAGAAAATTGCTGGAAAATAATACATTAATCTCAATAGATCTTACTAAACAACCTGCAGGCATTTACATGCTTAAAATAAATACAAATACAGGTACAGAAGTTTATAAATTGATAGTTCAATAAGTCTATTCTGTTTAATTAAAAAAACCGTTCAGCTGATGCTGAACGGTTTTTTCATTGATTGATATATGATTTCAAAATTTATAATAGCATTTACAATTATTCGTATAAACTATCCTTATCTGCTTTTGCCAAAGCAAACATTAAATCAGCAATTTTTTGTGTAACTGCCTCAAAAAATATTTGTCCTTTTTCTTTTGTTGAAAACGATGGGTCACCAATTCCGGTATCTTCGGTAACCTGCGACCATTTTCTTTCAGCCCATGCCCAACCTTCTGAAAATTCTTTTATAATTGGTTTTTTTGCTGTTCCTTTTCCCGCTTCTTGTAATGGTAACACAAAATGTGGAGCTAAATGTAGTATCAAACTCGTTTCCATTTCATCTGCATGGTCGCCCATTTCAGTAAAATATTTCGTTTTATCTAAAGATTGAAACCAATTACAAGTACTTAAAAACATGTCTGGAAACTTTAAACCAAGCTCTCTTATTATTTGCTTAAAGTCATTGCCACCATGGCTATTTACGATAAGCAGTTTATAAATTTTTTGCCTGTTCAATACTTCAATAATATCTGAAAGTATGGACATTTGTGTACTTGGATAAATGTTTATATCCAGCTTTATATCTGCCTGCCCTGTATTTACACCAAAAGGAATGGTGGGTAATACAATTATTTTTGCGCCCTTTTCCCATGCAATTCTTGCCGCTTCCGAAGCTATTGCAGTTGCCTCAATATTATCTGTAGCATATGGCAAATGATAATTGTGTGCTTCGGTAGCGCCCCATGGTAAAATGGCTACTTCATATTCTGTATCCTTTACGTATTTCCAATTTGTTTCTGCTAATATGTAAGGTTTCATTTGTACGTTTTTTTATTCTACTATCCTCAGCTTTGCATAATTCAACATGATTTTCTTTTCGCCGTTCAATTCAAAATTGATGGTCGCAATAGGGTTGTGTGCAGCACCTTCCATGCTTGCCACTACGCCAAATCCAAATTTCATATGCTCAACTTTTTGTCCGGCTTGTAAGCCAGATGTATCGCTTGCTACAAAATCTGCTGTAGGTACGTGTTCTTTTACCTGCGGACGAGCAGGTGTTGCATAAGAGGGTTTTGTTGGCTCTTTTTTAGTAAACATACTGCCTTGGCTGTTACCGGTATTTTCAAAGCCTCTCCCCATTCTTTCAAAAGCTGAACCTCTGTTACCCGGAGTGTTTGCATTGTTACGGGCAGGAGTACCGGCATAGCTTTTATCAATATTAATGTCAGGCATTTCATCTAAAAAGCGGCTCGGGTCGTTTTGTTGTAGCTGCCCAAAACGATAGCGGGCATTGCTGTAACTTAAATATAATTTGTGCTTTGCTCTAGTGATAGCTACATAAAATAAACGACGTTCTTCCTCAAGTTCTTCTCTTGTATTTATGCTCATGGCATTAGGGAAAAGTGTTTCTTCCAACCCGCCAACAAACACCACGGGAAACTCCAAACCTTTTGCTGCATGTATCGTCATTAATTTTACTACATCAGTTTCTTCTTTGTTGTTATCAGCATCTGTAAGCAACACAATTTGCTGTAAATATCCACCCAAACTTTTATCTCCCACTTCACCATCTTCTTCATTCATGGGAGTTTCGGTAAACTCTTTTATAGAGTTCAACAATTCCTGCACGTTTTCGTACCTAGCTAAACCTTCTGTAGTTTTATCATTAAATAATTCTTTTACCAAGCCGGTATTTTTCCCCACCAAAAATGCCAGTTCATAAGCATTCTTTTTAGGCATTTCGCTTTGAAACATTCTTATCATCGTAACAAAGTTGTCAATAGCTTCCAGCGTACCGCTTTTAAAACCATACATAGAAGCATTGCAAATAACATCCCACATGCTGATGTTGTTATCGTTGGCAAACAACACGGCTTTATCAATAGTTGTTTTACCAATGGCTCGTACAGGGTAATTTATTATTCTTTTTAGTGCTTCTTCATCTCTTGGGTTTACCACCACACGCAAATAACAAATTAAATCTTTCACCTCCTTGCGCTGGTAAAAGCTAAGTCCACCATAAATTCTGTAGGCAATCCCCATGCGGCGTAAGCTTTCCTCAAAGCTTCTACTCTGTGCATTGGTACGGTATAAAATGGCAAAATCCTGGTTAAAATAATGGTTGCGCAATTTGTTTTCTTGTATAGCATCGGCTACCATTTTACCCTCGTCATTGTCCGTCATGGTACGAACGAGTTTTATTTTTTCGCCTTCCGTATTATCGGTAAATAATTTCTTTTCAATTTGCCCTTTGTTATTACCAATTATGTCATTTGCTACGCTCAATATGTTTTTTGTACTGCGGTAATTCTGCTCCAGCTTCACCACTTTTACATCATCATAATCTTTTTCAAACTGTAAAATATTTTCAATGGTTGCGCCTCTAAAGCTGTAAATACTTTGTGCATCATCGCCCACCACACATACATTTTCGTGCATAGCGCCCAGCAGTTTTACAATTTCGTACTGCGCTGTGTTCGTATCCTGAT
>JANPIF010000336.1:0-10591 GCA_031424845.1 Ferruginibacter sp. | reverse complement strand
TTTAAAATCTAACCTTTTAGAATAAAATGAGCCAGTTGGTTGAATAAATTCATAAAATATTTTTTTTGCTTCATCCTGATTTAAAGTATATTTTTCATCAATAAAATCAAAATATTTGTTCATTAAGTCTATTGCAGTTTTCTTTTCTGTCTGTGAAGCAAATCTATCAAAATGTATTATAAAATTTCTTATACTATTCAAATGGAAATATTTTTTGCTACCTAAATTATCATTCAAAAAATCATATTTTTTAATGATAATTTCAATTTCATTCATCTTATGTTGTTTAACGAAACAAATATAATTTCAAATTAGAAGAATTCCATCTCTTATTAATTATTTAAAAGACCTGCAGCCCAGTTTAAGGTATAATTCGCCTTTACTAATTTAACCTGCAACTCAATTATTTTTTGCTTTATCTCCAGCACTTTATTTTCTCTGCTGTTTACCAAAAACAAACTGCTTTCACCGTTATTAAAACGGAGCAATTCATTTCTTAATAAAACATTATAATTGAACAAGGCACTATTGGCTACCGTAATTTGTGTTTGCAAAATATTTATCCTGTTGTAATAATCTTTTATTTTATTTTCTGTTTCAATTATTTTTTGTTGAAAGAGAAAATTATTCTCCTGCAATTTTAATTTTGCCATTTTATATTCTCCACGCCCTTGCCGAAAAAAAAGTGGGAATTTTATACCAATGCCCCAACGATTGTTATTTTCCAATAAAGGAAGCCCTGCATTTTTTAAAGGATTAAAATCTCTGTTGAGTAGAGTAGCTTTTGCATTTATCTCCGGTAATAAATTTTGAAACTTTAATCTTCTCTCTACTTCCAAGCTTTCAATTTTATAACGATATTGTAGTAGGAAAGGGTTTGCAGTATTGCTTTCTGAAATAATATTTAGCAATGGTTTTTGTACTGTTATTTCATTTAGCACAAGTGTATCTGGTATAACATTATCTGCTATTTGTTGTGCAGTTTGTTTTTCATCCCATAAAAAATTATTCATTTGAAAGGTGGCTGTATTCAACCCCATGTATGCATCATTTTGCAGTAGCATAAAATTTTGCATCTGTATAAATGCTTCAGTTGTATCCATCGCTGCTCTATCCCCATTCGTAAAACCAATCTTTACAAGCTTAAGCCTGGCAGCGCTCACCGCTACATATTCTGAAAAAATATTGTACAATTTATATGCGCCGGCCCATTCGTTGTAACTTGTGTAAGCATCCAACAGCAAATCGTTCATCATCATATTTCGCTGTTGCCTATTTTCATTTAAGGCAATTCTTGCCTGTTGCAATGCAGCTCTTCTTTTATCTATTAATAAATTTTTGGCGAGGGGGATTTCTACACCTACATAACTACTTCTTCCGCTGGTAATTTCGCTGTTTAAAAACTGTCCTGCATTATTTTCTATACCTGTTTTAAAATCGCCTACGGGCAACGGTATTTTTATCTCTCCATTATTGTACCTGTAATAATTTTTGCCATCAAATGTTTTTGCATTTGCTTCTACATCAATTATTGGGTCAAAACTGCCTTTTGCAATTTGAATACCCGCTACAGCTTTTTCTTCTGTAATAGCTGCAACTTTTGCCAAAGGATGATGTTTTTTTATTTTTAAAATAAAATCTTCCAATGGCAGTACCGTAAAATTATTTTGCTGAGCAAGAATATTTGAAATGCAAAAACACAACAATACTCCCAGTAAAAAAGTTCGTTTTCTCATTATTTCTTTTCTTCTTTTTTGTTTAACTCAGGCTTGTAAAAATCTGGTGGAAAACCGTTGATGTGGCGCCATAATTCGTAATAAATGGGTACATCTTTTAACAATGCAATACCTCGTGCCCCACTACCCATGCGCAAATTTTTTGGCCATTTCTTTTCGGTAGTGTCTTCAATCACTAACACCCTAAATTTTCCATTTTCACTTTCATTTGTTTCGGCTGCGCTTATGATGCCACCAAATGTTCCAAAACTACTTTGCGGCCAGCCACTAAATACAATGGCCGGAATACCATCAAAAACAAACCGAACTTTTTGACCCCTGTTTACCAGTGGAAGGTCCATAGGTTCTATAAACATTTCTACTGCATAGTCTATTTTATCAGGTACTATTTCAGCTATCATTTCTCCTTCTTTCAACATTTCTCCAATTCCTGCTTTTTTAGCTTTTGTTATTTGTCCGCTTTGCGATGCTGTTACATAATATAATTTGTTTCTTATGTCGTAGCTGCTGTAAGTATTTTCCAATTTGCTAATATCTGCCTCTGTAGCTGCAGCACTGGAGAGTGACCCAAACCGATCACCATCTGCTTTAGAAATTTTATCATTGTAATCCATCACCGAAATATTTTGTTCAATACTAAGGTTAATTAGTTCCTGTTTACTTTGCGATAATTTATTTTCTGCAACAATCTTTTTTGCAACAGCATTTTGATAGTTTACTTTTCTTTTTTCAAAATCTATCATAGAGATGGCGCCACTGTCCAGCATTACTTTTCCCGCATCTATTTGCCTTTTATAAACAGAAAGCTCATTGTTTATAGCTACCAAATCAGTTTCATCATTCCTTACTTTTAACTTTTGTTGTTCAATCTTATTATCTATAGAAGCTTGTTTTAAAGCCCTGCCTGCCGACAACACATTTGTCTGTGCTTCTGCCGCTGCGGCCTTACTTTCATACGCACTTGCACTGTTTCTTTTAGCATTTATTTGATTTTGAGTACGCTCTAATAATTGTGGATCAAAATAATCAACCTTTATTTCGCCGAGTTGCAAAATGGTATCTCCAAATTTTACATAGTCTCCTTCTTTTACAAACCACTTTACGATTTTACCTGGTAGTATAGTATTTATTTCCTGCGGTCGCTGCTCTTGTTTAATAGTAGTTACGTTACCGTTGGCATTTATATTTTGTGTCCACGGTAAAAAGAGTAATGCTATAATAGCTACGAAAATTATGATAGTCCATAATTTAATATTTCTAGTTTTCCCAACCCGATAAATTTTCGAAAAAGAATCGATGCCTTTCTCTGAAGGAAGCTTTTCAAATCCTTCATTCAAATATTTATAATTTATACCCATTGTAAAAGTTTAATAATTTAAGAATTGTGAAACGCTTCCGTCAATCAGTCTGTATACTTCATTGCTGTTTTTTTGTATTACCTCATCATTGCTTATGATTATTGTGGTAGCATTACACGATTTTTTTAAATACCCAATTACGTTTTCTTTTTCTATTTCAGAAAGATCCAATAATGGGTCTTCGAGAAGTAATAAAGAAGGTTTACCTGCTAAAGCTCTGATAAGTTTTATTTTTTGCTTTATGTGTTTGCTTATCCTTTTACCTGTTGGATCTAAAACAGTATCATACCCTTTTTCTTCACTCATGATATAGATGGAAAGACCCGTTATTTCTGCAAGTGAAGTAATTTCTGTCATTGTGATGTTTTCATTACCCATCGTTAGATTTTCCAATATAGTTCCTCTAAAAATGTCCTGATCTGCAAGTAAGGTGCCCGTATGTATTCTAAGATCATTTAATAAATAATTCTTTATTGGTACATCATTTAGCAAAATGCTCCCGGTAAAACCTGTATAAGCGCCGGTGAGTAGCCGTAATATGGTAGATCTTCCTGAGCCTGAACTGCCGCTGAAACAAATTAGTTTATTTGGGGAAGCTTTAAAACTGATTTCATTTAAGGCTACACTACCATTTGGATAGTTAAACCCAACTCCTTTAAAAATTACATTACAACCCCTATTGTTGTCAAATGAAAGGTTGCCGGACTCTTCCACAGCACTGTCTGTTATTTTACTTATTTTTTCTATGGAGCTTAAGCTGTCATACACATTATCCAAGGTTGATATCAATTTTTCAACAGAGCTTATTATCAAAATGATGATGATATCAGCAGCTATAAATTGTCCAACGTTTATCTGTTGATCTAACAAAAGCCACGTGCCGGCAATGAGCATAGCCGCTACAATTAATATTTTAAAAACAATGAGGCTCCAATATTGTAGTGTAAGAATTTTGAAATGCGCTGTGCGGCTTTCAAGATATTCTCCAATAAGCGTATCGGTTTTCTTCATGTGTAGAGATGCTCCTTTACTATATTTAAATGTCTTAACTCCTCTTGCCATTTCTTCCAACCATCCTGCGGTTTCATATTTGTAATTGCTGGCAATTAAATTGGTTTTAAAACCTTTAGGCGAAGTAATTCTTATGATCGTAATAAGAGCCAATAAAACAAAAGCCCCAAATGCTATAAACACAGGGTGATAAAAAGCCAAAATTATAAGTCCAAACAAAATTTGAATGACAGAGGCAGGAATATCCAACATTATTTTTTCTATGCTTTTTGCCAATGCCGGAATATCAAAAAAACGATTTACAACCTCGGGTAAGTAATAGTCATCCAGTTGTTGTGGACTTAATTGTGGAATTTTGTGACTAAATTCTAAGGAGTAACGGGTAAATATTTTTTGCCTTATTCGCTCAATAACCTGTATTTGTCTTACCTGCATAAGGCCATTTAAAAATACTCCTACAATTACAATAGCAATAAGAATTACTATTGATGTAGAAAGCCGGGCAGCCATTACAAAACTAATAATGGTTTGTATGCCAAGTGGCAAAGTAAGAGAAATTAATCCCCCGGCTATGGCGAAAAAATATACTGAACTTGCATCTCTCTTATCTGTCATAATAAGGCGGTGCAATTTTAATAAAGCAGATGATAAGCTATTCCTCATAATAATTCTTTCTATTAAGGCACGAAGGTAATAAAACTATTATTAATAATAGTAATACTATTATTAATAATAATAAAATAACTTTTAATAGAGATATTACTATTATGAATAGTAGTTTCTGTACATTTGGCAAAATAACATTTATGCAGGTAGATTTTAAAGTAAAGATGAATGAGAAACTGTACCTCAGAGACCCTGAGGGAACTGAGATTGGTAAGCAAATCATAAAAACAAGTGTTACAATGATCTCAGAAATGGGATATGAAATGTTTACATTTAAAAAACTAGCAATAGAAATTGGCAGCACAGAAGCTACCGTATACCGTTATTTTGAAAACAAACATAAACTACTTATTTACCTGGTAGATTGGTATTGGGCATTTGTAGAATTTCAGGTAATTTTTCAATTAAACAATGTTTATGACCCTGCTGAAAAAATAAGAAAACTGATAGATATACTTGTGTGGGAAGATAATGCCAATACTTTTTTTAGTGAATTGGATCAGCAGTCACTTTATTATATTGCTATTGCAGAAGGAACCAAAACATATTTAAGCAAGGAAGTGGATAATCATAATAAAGATTTTCTTTTTAAACCTTATAAAGATTTGTGTGGCAGAATTGCATTGCTGTTTAAAGAATATAATCCTGATTATAAATATCCGGCATCACTTGCAAGTACCTTGGTAGAAGCTGCCCACATGCAATATTTCTTTATGCATCACTTACCACGCTTGGGAGATTACAGTAAGAAAAAAAGCCCTAAAGAAATTGAAGCATTTTTAGAGCAATTGGTTTTTGGAGTGTTAAATGCAAAGTGAGTTTTTGTGCAGTTAAAATTTACTTCACAAAATATACTTTCTTTATCTTATTGTTTTCAATATGATAAATGGCTACGGCTTCCATAATGCTTTGCCCAAAACGCACACGTTCTTTATCAATCACTACATTGCCTTGCACAATACGCCCGAGTAATTCACAATGTAGGTTAGGCGTGTTTTTAAAGAAATCTACATAATCTTTGCGCATCATTTCTTTGCCTTTGAGCATTAATTTATCTGGGTAATTGTAAATCTCCACATCATCAGCATAGGGTTCTAAAAAAGCTTCAATATTCTTTTTGTTATAAGCATTTAATTGTCTTTGTGCAAGTGATGTAGGCGTTTCTTTTATCAAAGTATCTGGGTCAATTATTACTCCATTCTTAATCACCCTAAATATTTTTATGAGTCCTTCCAATGAATCTATTGGGTTGCTATTGAGCAATATCATATCTGCTTTTTTGCCCAAGGCAATGCTGCCCGTTTCATTTTCTTTCTGTAAAATCTTTGCGGCATTAATTGTTGATGCCTGTATTATCTTCCAATTACTCATGCCGCTTTTTTGCATAGCCTGCAGTTCTTTTAAATATGAGGAAGCATGCAGTGTTCCTATATTTCCAGCATCTGTTCCGGTAGCAATTAATACTCCCGCATCAGATAATATTTTAAGATTCTGGGTACAAATGTCATGTGTTTTTTGTGCATTTGCTATTTGCTTTTCAGCCGTTGCATATTTTTTATAACCTTTTACCAGTGTTGTATCTGCAATATGTTCAAGGTCCATCAACGAACCTAATTGAAAAGGATCTGCATGTGTCAATTCATAATTACTGAATGATAAATTTTGAGCAAAAGTATTTTGGTAACCGTCTCCAACTGTTAAAGTGGGGCAAAGTATGGTTTTGTTCTTTTTAAGTAATTGCACAAAATCATCTTTTATAATTTCATCTTCTATGCTGTGTACTAAAAAATCGCAACCATTTTCTACGGCAAGTTGTGCCGTAATTCTTTCTGTAGCATGCACGGCTACTTTTAAATTGTTTTTATGTGCTTCTTCAATAATGGCTTTTACTCTGGGCAGATTTTTTCTTGCACTTGCCTCTACGCCCAATCCATCAGCACCTGCTATATACCAAATTTTAATAAAATCAGGTTTAGACGTCAATTGTTGATTTACCATTTTTATTCCATCATCAATTGTTTTTACCAAACTAAATGGCTCATCATTTTTTAAATTTTCAAATGCTTTTGGTTCATAAGTAGTAAGCAGCGGGCCAGTCATATAAACAGTAGGAGCGTAGCTCGTGTTTTTAAACTGTTCTTTTTGTTTTAAAAAACTAATGGTGGAGCCTACATCGAATACAGTGGTAATGCCACTTCGTAAATATCTTTTTAATTTATCTTCCATTGTTTCGTGAGCCAATTCAATTTCTTTTGAATAGGCAAATTGTTTTCTCAGGTCAATAGCATCTGGTCTTGCATACAACCCACCATTTTGGAAGAAATGGATATGTGCATCTGTTAAACCCGGGAAAAGATATTTACCCGTTGCATCTATTACTGCAGCACCTACAGGAATTTTTATTTTACTCGATTGTATTTTTGTAATCAAACCATTTGAAAAAATCACCGTTTGATTGGGTACCAACTTTTGTTTTTCAACGTCGGCTAATGTAACATTTGTAATATAGGTTTGGGCAAAAACAAGACACGATAATATTATAAACGAAACCGTAAGTAATAGTTTATTTTTCATGTTTAGTTTGGTTAAATATTAGTATTACAAAATTACTTAACATTTTAAATTTTCGTAAGGGTGAATTACCCTTGCTTTAACGCTCTGCAATTCTTCATACTCATATATGCACTTCATATTAAAATAATAAATGTTTCACATGACCCTTTAATAAAACAGTTGCCTGCGCATAGCATAGTCTATTGTTGTTGTTATGTTGCAGGGATATAAATTTCAAATATTGCTCCTTTATTTAGTTGACCCTTTGCAATGACAATACCTTCATGATTCTCTACAATTTTTTTTACAATGGAAAGTCCAATGCCTGTTCCGTCGTATTCATTTTTGCCATGTAAGCGTTGAAATACTTCAAATATTTTTTCATTGTATTGCTCTTCAAATCCAATTCCGTTGTCGGAAACGGTGATATGGCAGTATTTATTTTGAGGTGAGAGATGTTCATTCTTAAGATTTATGCCGGTTGCAATCTCACTTTTAATTTGTATTAATGGGAGCTGGTTTGGTTTAGAAAATTTTAAGGAATTACCAATTAAGTTGTGCAGCAGTTGCCTAAACTGAAAAGGTATTATTTTGGCATCACATAATTGGTTTGCTTCAATAATTGCATGTTTCTCCTGCAGTTCTTCCTTTAGTTCTTCTTTAACTTCAGCAATAATTTCATTTAAGTCAGTTGTTTCAAATATGCGGTCAGTTGTGTTGGTACGTGAGTAGGCAAGTAAATCCTGAATGAGTGTTTGCATTCTTTTGGCAGCAGCCTGCATTCTGCTAAACATATCTTTGCCATAGTCTGATAAATTATTTTCTTCTTTCTCTTTGATGCGTGAAGCAAAGGTTTGAATCTTACGCAATGGTTCCTGCAAATCATGACTTGAAATATAAGCAAAAGATTCAAGTTCTTTGTTCATTTTTTCAAGCTGATCATTTTGACTTATAAGTTTTGCTTCGGCTTTTTTTCTTATAGTAATATCCTGGTAAGATGTTACTGTATAAGTTTCAGTACCTATTTTGATCAATTCAAATGAAACCAGCGCTGGAAATGTTTCTCCATTTTTACGGGTATAACTTATTTCAAAATCCTTCATTTTTTCTGACTGTTTCAACTTTAAAAGAAGATTTTCCGTCTCTTCTGTTGATAATGCCTGAACTTCTTCAAGGGAACGGTTTTCATGAATGTATCCAAATATTAAATTAATTACCCTTTGGTATTCTTCAGCATCTATTAAATTTAAATCCTCAGATGAATTGCCAATTACTTCTTCTTTAGTATAACCAAATGCATTGTAAAATAGATTATTGGCATATTTTATTTTATTGGTTTTAATTTCAGAAAGTGTCATGGGAATTGGATTGCTATCGAAAATTTTGAAAAAACTTTCTTCACTTGTTTTTAATTCTTCCTCATATTTTTTCTGTGATGTTACATCCTGTGCTGTTCCTGACATTTTAATAACATTACCAGCTTCGTCCGTAAATACTTTCCCTGTTGCACTTATTATCCGTACGTTTCCATTAGGGGATAAAGTTTTATGGAAAAACTTAAACGGCAGATGATCATTAAATGCTTTTTGTACTAATGAATTCACATATTCCTTATCATCAGGATGAATGTACTTTAGAAAATTATCATAGTCGGCTTCAAATTCTTGTGCGGTTAAACCAAAAATCCTGTAAAGTTCATCTGACCAGTTTATTCTGTTTGATCGTACATCCCATTCCCAGCTTCCAATGTGTGCCAATTGTTGGGCTTCCATTAATTGGTTAGTCTTATTTTTAATGGTTTCCTCAGCCTCTTTGCGTATAGAAATGTCACGAATAAAACCTATAAAAATATGCTTATCGTTTATTTTTGTGGTTGATATTTTAAGTTCAACAGGAAACTCAGTGCCATCTTTCCTTATAGCTGATAACTCTACAGGTTTATTGATCACAGGCCCTTCACCGGTTTTTAAGAAATGTTTCATCCCGTTATCATGACCTCCTCGATATCGTTTTGGAATGATTGTTTCTGTAAGCGTTTTTTTTATTACTTCATCCTCTCTCCAACCGAAAATTATTTCCGCTTCGGAATTCCAGCTTTGTATTACTCCATCTTCATCTATAGAAATAACTGCATCAGGAGCGTGGTGAAGAATGGTTTGCATTCTTTTATTACTTTCCTTCAGGTTCTCATTTAATGTATTCGAAAGTTCTACTTGTTCCTGTATTTCGGTACTGGAACCTATCCAGATTTTGGGATTGTTGTTTTCATCTTTTACTGCAGTTGCACGAACAAGATGCCATAAATATGTTCCATCATTACGCAGCAGTCTGTTTTCATTTTCGTAATCTTCCCCGGTGTTAATGGAATGTTCCCATTTCTGTTTTGTTTTAGGCCAGTCATCAGGATGAATAATTTTTTCCCATCCCCAATCTTTCAATTCTTCAAACGCTACACCAGTATAATTCAGCATTACATCGTTAAAATAATTTCTGTTTCCTTGCGCATCAGCAGTCCACACTTTTTGCGGCATTCTTTCAGCCATTTGGCGAAACTGTTCTTCGGCTTCTTTTTGTTCTGTAATATCAGTATTTGTTCCAATCCATTGAACAATTTTCCCTTCGTCATTTACAACAGGATACCCACGTGTAAGAAACCATCTGTACTCACCATCATATCTTTTAAGAGGAAAAGTGAGTTCAAAGGTTTCATTTTTATACCATGCGTTTTTTACAAATTCAATTATTCGTTCTACATGGTCTGGGTGATGTACTTTTTGCCAGCCCCAACCCTTCATTTCTTCCAGTGTAAGCCCGGTATATTCATACCATCTTTTATTATACCAGTAAATCGATCCTTCATTATCCGCAAGCCAAGCAAGATTTCCCATATTATCTGCAAGAGTAATGAACTGATCATCGCTTTCTTTTATCCGTTGCTCTATTTTTATTCTTTCTGTAATGTCTATTGAGCTGCCTATGATGCCCGTAATGTTTTCTTCGGAATCTTTCATTGCCTCAATGTGCAGCGTGTAGTTTTCTTTTTTATTACCAATTTCAATTTCTATATCACCGTTAAAAGTATTGCCTGTGTCCAGTACCTTTTGCTTTATACTGGTTAACACTGCTGCAGATTCTGGTACATGCAAGTCATTATCTGTTTTTCCAATGATTTCATCTTGCTTAAAATCTGGATGGTGATTATAGATCCAGGTATGAATTAAATTTTTATCCTGGCTAAAAACTATTTGGTTACTGCCTGCAATTGCC
>JANPIF010000335.1:0-2071 GCA_031424845.1 Ferruginibacter sp. | reverse complement strand
AGAAATTTTTATCCGGGTTATATAATGATGGAAGTGGCAGATGGAAAATTGACGGATGATATTATTCAACATGTAAGTGGAATTAGCAATGTAATGCATTTTCTTACGGATGGTAAGGGTTCAAAAGGAAATATCATTTCTTTAAGAAAAGCTGAAGTGAATAAAATGCTTGGTCGTGTTGATGAAATGACTGATCTAGGTGGTGTTACAATGAGTGAACCATTCATTATTGGTGAAACAATTAAAATAATTGACGGACCATTTAACGACTTTAATGGTGTTATTGAAGAAGTAAATGATGAAAAGAAAAAATTAAAAGTTCAAGTTAAAATATTTGGTCGTGCAACTCCTGTAGAATTAAGTTATATGCAGGTTGAAAAATTAGCATAGAGTACAGACATATTTATAGTTTTAAAAAACCACTTTACAAAAGTGGTTTTTTAATGCCTTTTTTTATTCTTTCAATTTCCCTTTATATTTTGATCTAAATAATTCAAACCTTGGTAATGAAACATTTTCTACGTAGCTATCGTTTGGATTATTAATAATGTAATGTTGATGATATTCCTCCGCCCTGTAAAATGCGTCCAGTTTTTTTACTTCAGTTACGATGGGCTTTTTGAACATTCCTGATTTATTGTATTTTTCTATAGAAGCCTTGGCTAAATTTTGTTGGTCTGCAGTTTCAAAAAATATTGCAGAACGGTATGAAGATCCTCTGTCAGGCCCCTGTTGATCAGGAGTTGTGGGATCTTGCGATAAGAAAAATACATTTAACAATTCATCATAAGACACAACTTTTGGGTCATAATAAACTAACACACTTTCTGCATGACCTGTCGTTTCTGAGCTAACTTCTCTGTAAGTAGGATTTTTTGTATTGCCACCTGCATATCCTGCAATAGCACTATCAACACCTGGTATGGCTTCAAAAATATGTACAGTGCACCAAAAACAGCCGGATGCTAAAACAGCTGTAGCCTTATCTTTGGAGGTAGTAAGCTCTACTTTTTTTGTTTTTTGTTTGTTGCCATTAGCTTGCGCACAGCTTAATTGCACAATTGCAATTAGTCCCACTATGGCCATAAAAAATATTCTTACATAGTATTTCATTAAGATTGATTTAAAAGTGTTTGAGTTAAATTTATTTACAAATGTATATACGTTGACTTTATATTATGCTTACTATCTTAATTCATAAAAGTTTGGTAAGATCATTTTTAATTTAATTGGGTAATTAAAAAAAAGATCTAAAAAATTCAAGTAAAATATAAATAATTTCTTTACTTTTGCAGCCCCAAATAGTTCTTTTGAATAATCCTTTCATGGATTTGTGAGGATTGGGAGTATCTCCATAAGGCGGTACGTTAACACCAAAAAAATAAAAATATGGCTAAAGAAATCACCGGCTATGTAAAACTCCAATGTAAAGGAGGACAAGCCAACCCTGCACCGCCAATCGGGCCTGCATTGGGTTCTAAGGGTATCAACATCATGGAGTTCTGTAAGCAGTTCAATGCAAGAACCCAAGACAAACCTGGTAAAGTATTACCGGTTCTCATCACAGTTTATGGTGATAAATCATTTGAGTTTGTAATTAAAACACCTCCTGCTCCCGTACAATTAATGGAAGCTGCTAAAATCACATCCGGTTCTAAAGAGCCAAACCGTGTAAAAGTGGGTAAAGTTACTTGGGCTCAAGTAGAAGAAATTGCGAAAGATAAAATGCCTGACCTTAACGCATTTACGCTGAACAGCGCAATGAGTATGGTTGCTGGTACTGCACGCAGCATGGGTCTTACTGTAGAAGGTAAAGCTCCTTGGGAAAATTAATCTTGTCCGCCGCAAGGAGGATTATCATCACAAAACTTTAAAAAATGATTACTAAAAAAAGAAAACTAGCCAATGCTAAGGTAGATGCCAACAAAGCATATACACTTAAAGAAGCATCTGCTCTGGTTAAAGATATTAATACAACAAAATTTGACAGCTCAGTAGATTTACACGTTCGTTTAGGTGTAGATCCTAAAAAAGCTGACCAGGCAATACGTGGAACGGTTTCATTGCCACA
>JANPIF010000334.1:0-6391 GCA_031424845.1 Ferruginibacter sp. | reverse complement strand
CTCACCATAACTTAATGCTGCGGTAAGCGTCATAAAACCCGTAATGAGCCACACAGCAATCAGCCAACCAGCACTGCCAACATTGCGTGTAATATCTGCACTTACAATAAAAATTCCGGAGCCAATCATGGAGCCGGCTACTATCATTGTTGCATCTAATATTCCTAATGAAGGTTTGAATTCAGTGGTAGTTTCTGCCATAGTAAATATTTAGAATGGCAATATAATACAAAGGATAGGAAAATAGGTAAAGTGAAAATAAAATGGATGATTTTATCCATCCATCATTATTATATATAACTGATTTAAAAACTCACCGGACACCTCGTTTTACTAAGCGAACTGTTTCTCAAATTCAAAAAATTCCTATATGCCATAGTTATTTCAAAACCACCTCTAGCCTTGGATGCGGCGCTGAGTTTAGAAATGTTTACATCATAGGTTACTCCGATGCCTATCTTATAATAATCTAATTTTAGCACAGGGATTAATGCATCATTCCATCTTAAAAAAGTACCACCGGATAAGCTGATGGTTTCATCTTCATTTTCCTGTATCAAATCATGCTTAAACATAAATCCTCCCTGAAACTGGCTGTTACCGCCCTGCTGAAAATAATCTCCGTATAAAATTATTTTGTCGTTATCGCTCGTTGCTGCAGATAAGCCTGCATTTACAATTATTTTTTTATTTAGAATTACATCTTTACTTTGATCAAATGCAACTTTGGGTTTATTAAAATGAAAGTAAGATCCTCCAACATAATACTTAACACCATCGCTAAAAGTGCTGCTGAAAACCATGCCTACAGATGCATCTATATAAGTTACATTGCTGTTACTAAAATTTTGCCTTGTTGGGTTTGTCTCACTGTATGAACCATTTACAAACTGGTCATCAAAACTTAGTTTGGATACATCAAATCTTTGTTGCACTGCCCCAGCCATTACACCAAGAGATAAGTAAGTATCATTATCATCACTTAATGATTTATGGTATGTAAGCACCGGCAATATGGATGTTTTACCCAGCTTGCTATCTCCCGCTACATCGTTAAGGGCCTGCACGCCAAGTGCTAAATAATTATCAGAATTTTCGTTGGTGCCAAATTTCATTTCTACCCCTAATGCCTGCGATATAAAAGGCGTGGTTACACTTTGCCACTGGCTCCTAAATGCGGCAGTGGCTCTAAAATCTCCTTTATAAAGCCCCGCCAATGCAGGATTACGAAGCAATGGCAATTCGTAAAATTGTGAAAAACTCACATCTTGCCCTATGCTTTTTAATGCGGAAAAAATGAATAAAACTGTTATATAAAAGAATCGTTTCATTAGAAATTTTTTATTTAATAATTGATGTATTACCCTTGTAAGTATAAACCGTTCCGTTTTCACAAATCACTTCAGCGGTGTAAACAAACACATCTGGCGGACCAACAATGCCTTTTATTTTTCCATTCCATCCAAAGGAGATATTGTTGGGTGCAAAATTGGTTCTTTCAAAAACGAGTTCACCCCATCTATTAAAAATTCTAAAGTATTTTACAGAAACAATTCCCTTTCCTCTCACCATCAATACATCGTTTAATCCATCGCCATCAGGCGTAAATGTATTGGGAATAAAAAGCTGGGAATTTTCGCAAAACACTTTAATATTAATAGTATCTGAGGCGCTGCACCCAAACGCTGTAGTTGCTTTTACAATATAAGAAATGTCCTTTTTTATAGTCGCAGTTGGTAATGCACAATTGGAACAACTTAAATCATTTGTGGGTGTCCAAAGCCACTGAGCTATTGGGCCATTCGTAACAATACTGTTCAATATGAAACGACTACCTGCAGCAAGCGTAACATCAGGCCCTAAATTAATTGTTGGATATTTCCCTACCCCAACTGTTACAAAAGCTGTATCGGTAAAGCAATTGTATCCATCATAAACTATTACCCTGTATGTAGTGGTTGCTGTTGGAAAAGCAAGTGGATTGGAAACAGTACTATCACTTAATGTAATGGAAGGCGTCCATGAATATATTGCCGCACCGCTTGCCAGTAAATTTGCGGTATCACCAATACAAATATTTGTATTACCCGATAATGAAATTTGAGTAGGTTGAATTACCGTCACTGTAACCGTATCTACTGCAGTACAACCAAAAGTATTGGTGCCTGTAACAAAGTAAGGAGTTGTTATGATAGGCGATGCTATAGGATTAGGGCAAATGGTACAACTCAATCCCTGTATTGGCGACCATTGATAATTAGTAGTACCTACAACGTTTAATTGTGCAGAATTCCCCCGGCATAACACAAGACTGTTGGTAGCATTTATTACAGGTGAAGGATTGATTGTAATTGTATGGTTTGCTGTATCAAAACAACCCTGCGCCGTACCGGCAAAAAGCTGAAGATTATAGATACCAGGTAAGGTAAAATTGTAAGAAAAATTAAGCCCGGAACCTGTAACGCCATTTGACAACAACCAGTTTACACTCGTTAATGGATCTGCCGAAACTATATTAGGAGAAAAAGAAATCAAATTATTGGTGCAGCCTGCTAAAGGTCCAACAATGTTTGCTACCGGCAATGCATTCACCGTTATGACCAATGATTTTATGGTAGTGTCAGAACAGCCGCTGTTGCCTATTACAATCATCTCAACATTGTACGTTCCGCTGTTTGTATATGTATGGTTAATTACAGAACCTGTACCCGTGCCACCATCGCCAAAGCGCCACTTCACCAATTGTTTCCCAAAATATGCGGTGGATGTATCGGTGAATAAAACATTGGTAAATCCGCAAAACTTCTGCTGAGTTTGTACAAAACCACTGTCAATTTTATCTACTCTGATGGTATCAATGCCGATTACAGAAAAATTACAGCCTGCTGTATTTATAAAACTTGCAGATGGTACATAAATACCGGGACCGGCATAATTATGAAAAATGGTGTTTGTGGTGGTTACAGCAAAAGTTCCGTCTCCAAAATTCCACCTGATAGAATCTGTATTGCTTACGTTGGCTATAAATGAAACACCATTGGGAAAACATCTATAACCTCCCAAATATTGCAAAGTACCACCTGGCCCTGAAATTGTTACCACTCTCTGGCTTGTATAAGTACAACCTCCGGGTACAGTAGTGGTAAGGCTTACGTTATACACACCAGCATTTGTATATGTATGCAGCACACTATCTCCTGTGCCTGTACTACCATCACCAAAATTCCAAAGGGTTGTTACAGATGGTACATTTCTGTTTACAAAAGTTACTGTATGTGGTGCACAAAGACCTGGTGCATTCTGCACAGAAAATAAACCCGGTAAACCTGCTGTAACTTGTATTTGTCTTGGGAAAGAATCTATACAAACATTACCGGATGGATTGGTACGAATGCAGGTAAGCATTACTGTGTATAAACCCGGAGATGTATATGTATGCGTTGGTGATATTAATGTGGAGAAAGTACCATCACCAAAATTCCATGAATAAGAATTTGCCATTGTTGATTGATTGGTAAACTGAACAGACTGACCGATACATACATTGTAGGAAGATGCAATAAATAACGGAACCGGTTTTGGATAAACAGTAATTGTTTTTGCCGCAGCAGTATCTGTACAGGAATTGATGGCCTGTAGAACAGCGGTATAAGTTCCGGGGTTTGCATATGTGTGATAAACCGTGTCAACATTTGCAGTAGTTGAAAGTGTGTTGCCATCTCCAAAATTCCAAAGGAATGACGAACCTCCAACAGAGTTATTTATAAAAGCTACAGGGTGCGGCGCACAGCCAAAAATCTGTGTTCCATTTACAGAAAAATTTAAGAAGATATTGTTTGGCTGCGCAATAATTAAATATGTGATGCTGTCCGAACCACAATCATTTACTGCAATTAATTTTACCCTAAAAGTATCTGTTACTCCGGTGGTAAATATATGGGTGAACGTGTCCAAACTTGTGGTTGTAAAAGTGGTTCCGTCATCAAAATTCCAGTAATAAGTGTTGTTTAAACCTAAAGAGGTATTGGTAAATTTAACCCGCATAGGCGAACAACCAGCAGTGATGGAAGGTGTGTATAATGCACGTGGTTTCGATTTTACCCTCAATGTTTTTTGAAAAGTAATGGTATCGCAAACGGTAGCTACTTTTAATTTGATTGTGTAAGTAGTGTCACTGAAAGTTGGATTGGTAGCAAATACAATTGTTCCCGGTTGTTGTAAGGTAGAAGTTATTCCATTGCCAAAATTCCAATTGTAGGTAAACAAATTTATGTCAGGAGTAGTATTTACAAAAGTTACTGATATAGGTCCACAACCCACAGTGTCACTCATTGTAAAAAATGGAACGGGAATTTTGAATGTGTAAAATTTGCGGCTCATACTATCTGCCTTGCAGCCGAATGGAGAAATCGTTTTTAATTTTATGGTGATTGAATCTCCACCATTGGTAATAGTATATCCCGGAAAAATTATTCCTGTTCCTATTAAGACATTATTTGCATACCATTCATAATTACTGTTATTAGCTGGAAAAGGTTGAAGCCCTATTATAGACGGCGTAATTAAAAACGGTGCACACTTCATCGTATCTGTAGGTACAAAAACAGCCAATGCATCCGGATTAATTTTTACTTCAATAGCTGCTCTCGGACCTTCGCAACTAAGCGCAGTAGTTTGACTAACATAAAAAAATGTGCTGCCAACAATTGCTGTTGATGGCGTTGGCGCACCCGCTAGTGCAGTTCCTCCAGTTGCCACATTGTACCAGTTAAGCGAATGTCCAGCATTTGGAGTAGCGGTAAGTGCCGAAGGTAAAGTACCAATACAATAATTTATAGGCGTGGTAACTAGTGGCAATACAGCCTGTGGGTTAACCACAATAACAATAGACCCTGCCGGGGAAATACAATTATTTATGGTGGCTGTTACAGAATAAGTTCCTGCATTTACCGCAGCAATATTTGGGATGGAAGGGTTTTGAAGAATGCTGTTAAAACCGTTAGGTCCACTCCATTGATAAGTAGCTGCACCGGATGCTGTGTTTGCTGATAAATTTAAAGTAGCACCAGCACACAAAGGATTATTGCCTGTTACAAGTGGTGCCACAGGTGGGTTTGGATCTACCAAAGTAAATGGCCCAACCATATTGGATACGCAACCATTTATGGTAACGGTAAAATTATCGTACGTACCCGAAGTCAAATTTGAAATGGTGAGTGTTCCTGTTCCGTTTGTAGTGCCTGAAGCTGTTTGGGGAATTGTATTTTTTGTATAGTTAATGCTATAAAAGGTAGAAGCAAGCAACCCGTTTAAATTAATACTACCCGTTGCAGAGCCGCATGCAGATGGATTTACAACTGTTCCATTGCTTATGACCGGAGTGGCATTTATAACAACTGTGGTAGCTCCCACTGCAGATGGACAATTACCTGTAGTCGCAGTAAAAATTACATTATAAATTCCATTAGCGGCAGTAGTTACATTTGGAATTGTGGGGTTTTGAAGCGTGCTTGTAAAACCGTTTGGTCCCGTCCATGCATACGTCATTGCGCCCGGGGTGCTCGTTGCAGAATTAAGCGTAAGAATGTTGTTTGTGCATACAGGGCTGTTGCTGAAAGCACTTGGTGTAGCAGGTGTTTGGTTTACGACAACATTCACAGATGTGGCTGCAGATGTACAACCTGCAATGGTTACAGTTACTGAATACGTCCCACTGTTTGCAACAGTTGCATTTGGTATTATGGGGTTTTGATTAGTACTTGAATAAGATGGACCAGTCCATAAATAAGTTGCGGCGCCTGTACTTGTTGTACTTGCAAAAAGGTTTATACTGTTACCGCTACATAAAGGTGCAATCGACGGCACAACAGGTGTTACAGGTGGATTAGGATCTGTGAGGGTAACAGGACCAAGGCTATTAGAAACACAGCCGGCTAGTGTAACAGTGAAATTATTGTATATACCGGCCGTAAGATTTGGAATGGTTAAAACACCCGATGCATTGCTAGCAATGCTCGCTGTTTGTGGTCCCCCGCCATTAGTGTAGTTTACAGTGTAGGTAGTATTATTTGCAAGACCGTTTAATGCAATAGAACCCGTGGCCAAAGAACAATTGATGGGATTAATTACAAGACCCAATGTAATTACTGGGACAGGTTTCACCAGCACGGTTATTGAAGCAGGGCCGGATGGACAAGCCTGTCCGTTTGTGGTGGCAGTGGCTATTACGGTATATGTGCCACTGTTAATTGTTTGGGCATTGGGAATGATTGGATTTTGATCTGTACTTGTAAAACCTGTTGAACTCGTCCAAGCATAAGTGATATTTCCGATAGTGGTTGTACTTGAAAAAAGCGTTAAATTATTATTAGCACAAATAGGCGAATTGCTA
>JANPIF010000333.1:0-2654 GCA_031424845.1 Ferruginibacter sp. | reverse complement strand
TTTTCCATGGAATTATTTTATCAGATTGGTTGTAAGCCGCAAAATCTCCATCTTTTCCTTCCTCTTTTAAATATTTGCCTATAAGGTTTTTTGCAAGAATGATATTGTTGGGTAAATAGGTATATGGATTAAATGTTTGTACCAAAACATAATCTATGTTGGGCCCTACTGTTAGACCCAGGTTAGAAGGCAATGTCCATGGGGTGGTTGTCCAAGCCATTAAAAAGACTTCACCGTCAACTTTGAACTTTGAACTTTCAACCTTGAACATTACAGTTGCACTCGTATCCTTCACATCCTTATATGTACCCGGCTGGTTAAGTTCGTGACTACTCAAACCTGTACCAGCAGCCGGTGAATATGGCTGGATGCTTACACTTTCGTAGAGATAATTTTTTTTATACAATTGGCTAAGGCACCACCACAATGTTTCTATATAGTCGTTTTCAAAAGTTACATAAGGGTTATCTAAATCTACCCAATAACCCATTTTTTGAGTAATGTCGTCCCATTTGTCTTTGTACTGCATTACCACTTCACGGCACTTTTTATTATAATCTTCTACTGATATCTTTTTACCGATATCTTCTTTGGTAATGCCCAATAATTTTTCGACCCCTAATTCAATTGGCAAGCCATGTGTATCCCAACCGCCTTTGCGTTTTACCTGAAAACCCTGCATGGTTTTATACCTGCATACCAAATCTTTTAAAGTACGGCTAATTACATGGTGAATGCCAGGCATGCCATTGGCACTAGGTGGACCCTCGTAAAAAACAAAGGGTGTATTTCCTTCCCGTATTTCAACACTTTTTTTAAAAGCGTCTGAAGATTCCCATTTCTTTAATATTTCTTCACTTATAGATGGAAGGTTAAGCTGTCCGTATGTTTGGTATCCCACACTCATCAAAATATTTTTTAAAATTGTGTGCAAAGGTACATTATTAGCTAATTAGGTTATTTGGTATTTTATGGCTTCATGTAATCTCCCCCTTATGGAAAAAGATGAAATCTACATCTATTAAAAAATATTTTATTTGATGTATAAGTTTCTAATCATTTCTTTCCTCTTTATTTCATGTAAGTCAGAAAACTTTCAGAAAACACCCAATCTTACTTTAGAAAATATTCCTGCTAACACAAAAATTAATTACGACTCCTGTAAAAGGAAAATTGATACAATAAGAAATGATTATAAAACCCTTTGGGAAACAATTCCTGCTAAGGAAAGGGAGAAAGTTTTTACTGAGGCCATTACAAAAACAATTATACCTGCATGGGTGGGAACACAATGGGCTTATAGTGGGACTACAGAAATACCACAACAAGGAAACATTGCCTGCGGCTCTCAACATTTATTGGCAACGGAAAAGTGCAAAAAGAAGATGCATTACAAAGCACTATTTTAAAAAATAGTAAATATAAAATTGTAGGAAAAATTAGTGCTGATGAAGAAGTTTTAAATAGGTGGATTAAAAATTAATAAATCAAATAATTTTTAATCCACCACATAATCAATGCATCAACAACTCACAAGGCTTAATACCTGTTTGCTTTTTAAAAGCAGTACTAAAATGAGATATAGAAGAATAGCCTAACAAATGAGAAACTTCTGTAACACTTAATCCTTTTTCGTACAACAAATATTTTGCATGCTCCATTCTCTGGCTTTGGTAAAAGTCAAATATAGTTGTACCAAAAATCTCCTTAAAACCTTTCTTCAAATAACATTCGTTTATAGCAACTTTTCTGCTAAGGGCTTTGATAGTAATGGGTTCACCAATACGCTCCAGCAAAATTTCTCTTGCCATTAAAATCTTATCTCTATCTGCCTCGTTGGATAAAAATTTACATGTAAAGGTTGCTTCTTCTTTTTCGCCAAGCATACAATCCATGCTGTACAATAAGAGAATCTGCATTTGTGCATTTACAAAAATATTGGCATGCGTATCTGAATAGGTGTGGTTCAATAGAGCATCTATTGCCATTCTTGTTTTACCACAAAGTGGTAGTATTTTACTAAATGAATTGGTGTGTGTAAAAGCAAGTACACTTTCGCTAAATGTTTGTGGACTTTTATTGGTTTTAGCAAACTGTTGTAAATAAGAAGGAGAAAAACTAAAACTCAATACATCTATACTTTCCACCTTATCAGAACAGCTTTTGGTGCTATTCATTTTACATGCATCACACTCAGTTTGTTTCTGATTACAATATACATTACCACTCAAACAAAATTTCAATTGAAGACTGTTAGAAACTTCATCATTTGTGATATACATATATTCCAGGATACCGGTATCGTCTATAGACCACTGGGGTTGTCTACGGTATCTTTTAATAGAGTAATGTATTGAGCCAGGTACATTACGATCTACTTCGTGCAGAAGCTCTAAGTCTTCCTGCATAAACGGTTGCCTTTGGGCAAGCGAAAATATATCTTGTGCTAATACTGTCATAATGGTGTAAAACTAACAAACATTAGTTAAACTAACAAACATTAGTATTTGTTTTTTTAAAAATGTTTTAGATGTTGCAACATTAAACATTTTTACACTACAAAAAGTCATTGTATTATCCTATTTTTTGGGACTTAAAAAAAGTAATTCAGATTTGTAAGGTTTTACTTTTGTGTATTTATCATTAATTATAAA
>JANPIF010000332.1:0-6765 GCA_031424845.1 Ferruginibacter sp. | reverse complement strand
AAAACGGACTTTGCACCATAGTGAGCCGCACTTATTTCAAACGAGCCTGTGTAACAAAATGCTCCAAGAACGTCGGCATTTTTTACAATATGCCTTATGGCAAAACGGTTGTCCTGCTGGTCTAAAAAGTAACCCGTCTTTTGTCCGTTGGCAATATCAATATGCATTTTAATACCGTTATTACTATCATCAAAAGTTTTTTCTGTGATGATGATATTGGTATCAAACTCTGCTGATAAAAAACCTTTGTGTTGCTCCATACCTTCCAGTTCTCTAACGGGCACATCATTGCGTTCGTAAATACCTTTTGGTGTAAAGACTTTATTTAAAACGTTTACAATAGCAGGTTTCCAAACATCTATGCCAAGCGCTAAAGTTTGTATTACAAAATAATCATTAAACTTATCTATAATCAATTGTGGTATATCATCGGCTTCGCCAAAGATTAACCGGCAATTTTCTACATAGCCAATTTTTTGACGGTACTCCCAAGCGGCTTTAATTTTTCTGTAAAAAAAATCTTCGTTAATAGTTTCATTTTTATCTCGGGTAAGCAAACGAACAGAAATTTGCGATTGTGGATTGTAATAACCCTTACCAATAAATATTTTATCGAATGTATATACATCTACAATTTCTCCGGGGTCGGCATTGGTATCTTTTTCTTTGGCACTATTTATTTCATTATCAAATATCCAAGGATGTCCGTTTTCTACTCGGCGACTTATATTTTTTTTAAGAACAATACTCTTCATGCGGTAAAATTAATGGTTTGATATTACTTCAACAGAATCATCTGGTTTAAGAGATTATTACCTAGTTATAATGGGCTCAGATTTTTATAAACAGAACATATATTTGGTCCTTTCCAAAAAACAAACGTTCGATTCTTTTATAATGTCAGGGTGAGCTTGTCGAACCCGTTGCTATAAATGAACCCGCCTTCGACAAGCTCAGGCTGACCACATAATAATTTAAACTCAGTAGGTTTATAATACATATCATTAATACTTTTTCGCAACATTACTTTAACCTTAAACATGTACTCTAAATATTCGGTTCAACATTTGATGATATTATCTTTACAAAAATTAAAATTATGCAATCATTAAAAGGAAAAATAGCACTTGTAACCGGTGCAGGTAAAGGAATAGGAAAAGCTGTGGCAATAGCGTTGGCAAAAGAGGGTGCAAAGGTTGGTTTAATAGCACGTACGGAAAAAGATTTAGAAACTGTAGCAGAAGAGATAAAAGCACTTGGGGTAAATGTCAGTTATGCTATTGCAGACATTAGTAAAATGGAACAAGTAATAGCTGCAGTCGAAAAAATTGAAGAAGAAATAGGTTTGGTAGATATTTTAATAAACAATGCCGGCACAGGTACTTTTGCAAAATTTATGGAAATGGAGCCGGCCGATTGGGAGAATATAATAAAGGTAAATTTGTTTGGCGTTTATTATACAACCCGTGCGGTTTTGCCACAAATGATAGAACGTCAAACTGGGGACATAATAAATATATCTTCTACCGCAGGAAAAAATGGTGGAGCAGTTACCAGTGCATACAGCGCTTCTAAATTTGCTGTTTTTGGTCTAGGCGAAAGTTTAATGCAGGAAGTGCGTAAGCACAATATTCGTGTAACCACCTTGGCGCCAAGTACTATTGTTACTGAACTT
This sequence comes from Ferruginibacter sp., assembly GCA_031424845.1. Taxonomy (GTDB): domain Bacteria; phylum Bacteroidota; class Bacteroidia; order Chitinophagales; family Chitinophagaceae; genus Ferruginibacter. Next base: position 5,090 of record JANPIF010000332.1, on the reverse strand, counting down.
GCGCAAAGTGCCAATTTAATAACAGGTGATGCAGAAAGAGTAATGCACCCAGAAGATTTTGCAGAGTATATTATAGCAACTTTAAAATTAAACAGAAGAGTATTGGTGAAAGAAGCTAGTATTTTTTCTACGAATCCGTAGTGTGAAAAGTAATTCAAATTCTTATAGTGTCAGCCTGAGCTTGTCGAAGGCAAGTTGGTTTATATGCAACGGCTTCGACAAGCTCAGCCTGACACTCCTATTGAATCGAACTTTTGTCTTTTGGGAAGAGTTTAAAATTTATTTTACATCAAGCTAACCATCAAATCTCCAATCCTATCTTCTTCATCAATAAACTTGCATTCATATTTGTGCAAACGCCGTCTTTCAATTTATAATCAAAATATAATTCCTCGCCGTTTACCTGTGCATCAAAATGGTAGTTTAAAATATTTGCAGGAAATTCTGTTTGCAATGAGGCAAGGGCAACATCATGCGTAGCAAGTATTGCAGCAGCTTTTTGTTTAATAAGTTGTCTTATCAATGCTTCGGAGCCTGTATGGCGGTCGAGAGAATTGGTTCCTCTTAGTATTTCATCTAACAAAATAAATACCTTTTCGCCGGCATTTATTTTTTCAATAACAGTTTTTAATTTTTTTAATTCTGCGTAAAAAGTAGAAGTACTTTCTTCTAAATTATCTGCTATGCGCATGCTGCTTAATAATTGTACCGGCGAAATTTCAAAAAATTTTGCACAAACTGGCGCACCAGCCATTGCCAAAATTGTATTTATACCTATGCTGCGCAGATAAGTACTTTTGCCAGCCATATTGCTACCTGTTACCAGCATTATTTCACCAGCATTATTAATTTCTATAAAATTATTTATACGCTTATTTTTATTTATTAGCGGATGCCCAAGTGAAGTAGCGGCAATAGAAAAATGGGATTGCTTTAATACAGGAAAACACCAGTCCGGGTTATTAAAATAAACTGTTGCAAAACTGTTCAACGTTTCAACATGTGCCAACGTATCAAACCAAATTTGTACATTAAAATCGTTTTCTTTTTTCCATTTTTCTAAATCTAATATCTGCTGCAGGTTCCATAATAATAAAATATTAAAAGGGATAGAAACAACAATATTATACCGCAGATCTAACCGATCAAGAATTTTCTTAATCTTAATTATTTTTAAAGATGCTGTACTGTGTTGATGTTGTAAATCATTTTTTAGTTGCTTAAGCAACTCAGAATTAAAATTTTGTACTTCAATACAGGCGATACTTTCAGATAGTACATCTAAATCACTCACTATTACAGAGAGCTTATTATGCAATGGAGCAACCAGTTTGTTTATTTGAAAAGCAATGACAAAATATATGAACAAAATAGGATACAAATATTGCAGACTCATAACATCAAAAATGGTAAGCACACAAGCTGTAAGTATAATAGCTGGCAACAAATACCTGAGCCAGTGCCAATGTTTAAATTGTAATAAAAGTGTAGGTTCTGCCAACCAATTTTTAATGGTGGTTAATGTATTTTCTTTAATACTATTTTCCTTTCCAGTAGCATGAATGTTTTGTCGCCAAATATTTAAGTTGGAAAGTTCTTTTACCGCATCTTGTCTCTGTAAGATCGTTGCAGTATTTGCGGGAGCCAATAACCAATCGGCTAGTTTTTTTGCACCAAGTTCTGAAGTAGTTCTGTTTATAAATTGGAATAATGAGGCATGCCCAAACACATCCATATCATTTGCATAAAAATGATCGTGTGGTATAAAATTAGTTCCATCTGCAAAGTGATAATATTTACCCTCTAGCGCCAGTAATTCATCTTTATTAATTTGTATTAAATGCCCAAGTCTTTTAATAGCGGCACGATTTGCAAGGTCTTTATAAATGAGTTGTATAAAAACAAAAAGAACAATAGCGGCAGCACCTGCAGCGTATAATTTATTTATTGACCATAAAAAATAAAATGCTGCTATAATAGCAATTATACTTCCAAGCCTTAAAATGCCGAAAACAGATTTACGTTGTTGTAATTTTTTTTGTTCGGCAGATAAAGATTCAATTCTGCTATTGTAAAATACAGATGGCTCCATGCGTCAAAAGTAAAGTAGATTTTTTTATGACCATTACAAATAACATTTGAGACTAACATTACTTACAAGGCCTGTAACAAATCATTTTTTAAATCATCTAAATGTTCAATCCCTATTGATATGCGTATCAAATTATCTGGGCTAATTGGATGGTCTCCCTCTACGCTTCTTCTATGCTCCACTAAACTTTCCACACCGCCAAGGCTGGTGGCATGTTTAAAAATACTGAGCTTAGATGCAAAATTTAATGCTTCTGTTCTTCCTCCTTTTATTAAAATAGAAATGATACTGCCAAAACCATTTGTCATTTGTTGTACGGCTATATCATAATTTTTATGAGATGGTAAACCAGGGTAAAAAACTTTTTCGATAGATGGATGACTCTCCAATACCATAGCAAGCGCAAAGGCAGTGCTGCATTGTGTTCTAAAGCGAAGGGGAAAGGTGGCAAGGCTTCTATTGAGCAACCAGCAATCGAATGGAGACGGTACAGCACCTGCAGTAATTTGATAACCTCTTATACTATTGCTTATTTCATTTTGGTGATTTGTACAAACAATTCCGCCTAAAATATCTGAATGTCCACTAAAGAATTTTGTGGAAGAATGCATTACATAATCCACACCCATCTCCAAAGGTTTTTGTATAAGTGGTGTAGCAAAAGTACTATCACATGCTGTAATAATGTTGTGCGATTTTGCCAATGAAACAATGGCATTGATATCTGCAATTTTTAATTGTGGATTGGAAGGTGTTTCTATCCAAATTAATTTTGTTTGTGTCTTTATCAGTTTTTCAATGTTGGAAATATCTGTCATGTCCGTTTGGTCAAAACTAATATTGCGGCGCTTAAAAAATTTATCCATCAAACTTCTTGTACCATGGTAACAATCATCTGGCATTATTACATGGTCACCAGCAGCCAACACATTTTCGAAAATGGCATTAATGGCTGCAAGTCCTGATGAAAATGCTACAGCCATTGCTGCGCCTTCAATTGCAGCTATTTTATTTTCTACTGTTAAACGATTTGGGTTACCGCTGCGGGTGTAACTGTATTCATTTAATGTACCATCATTTTTGCGCTCAAAGGTGGTTGATAAATGGATGGGTTGAATAACATCTGAAAAGTTTTCATTTGTATTGTTACCGCCATGCACTGCAATTGTTTGTACCTGCAGGTTATTTTTTTTCATTAGTCTTGTTGTTATTTGTGTAAAACTATTCAATTTTTAGAAAGGAAAATATCCTTTCTAAATAAGAGAACTTAATAAAGAATAAAAATATTTTTTTCAAGTCATTGTAGTTCATGAGGGATAAAATCAGAATTTATAAATCACTTATGCTTTCACTTATTTTAATTAGAAAGTCTACTAATATTGGTTTGTGTATGCTTACTTTTTTGCCTTGATGCAAAAAAGTAACAAAAAAAATCAAGACTGCCGAAAAAAAGCTAAAAATTTGAATGTTTGTCTAAAATGAAATCAGTTACAACTTTTGTGCTTTGCCAAGCATTTGTAGGACTTACCGACAATTAATATTTTCCAAACTTTTGTAACATTGATTTCATTTTTTAACGACAAACATTCAAATTTTTTTAACGCTTTTTTTCTAAGGTCGGTCGCACATCTGTACTTTACGAAATATGCATTTAAAACATAAAAATTATAAATATTTAATTGTAAACTATTTTTTAATAGGTAGCGTGTTGAAGCGTGAGGGATAGAAGCGGCTACCCCGGTGAAGCTTTTTGTGTGTAGGGTTTGTGCCGGAGTAATAGCGGATAGCCCGACCCTTGCCGCCCATTATTAAAGAAATTGAAATAATAAATAATGTGACAACCTTGATAAACTGCGGCAAGGGGCACGCACAAATTATTTTATGATTTTATAACAAATAAGATATTGTATTTTTGCGTTGCTGTTAAGGTTTTAGTCTAAAAAATTTTTGTCTGAATTCTAACATCTAAAACGGGGCCGTTTTGGTTTTGACAGCATAAAAATTTGCAGGTGTAAGCATGTAGTGCGTTTCGGTATTAGCACTTTAATATGAAACCGAAAACTTTAAATGGTAATACTCAGTATGCCATGGCTGCTTAAGCGATAGCTTAGCAACCATTAGGGCCGCCGAGCAGGTTTTATTACTGCCAAGTTCCGCCGCCGACATCAAAAAAAAGTGATATGCTATAACAGAATGATGTGACTGTTGTTTAAGATCATTCTTCTAAGGAAAATATTGGTTTGTTGTACCCCGGTATTTTTTCGAAAATTAATGTACAAATAAACATGTAGAAAGCTTGCGGCGAATATGTTTGGACACCGGTTCGAGTCCGGTCGGCTCCACAAAATTTAAGCGGAAATATTGTAAAAATATTTCCGCTTTTTTATTGAGCAATATTTTTTGGGGCAGATGAATTTCCAATGATCAATTGTGGCGAAAGCACTCGCTTTTCAAACTGTACAACAGGCCTTTTATTTTCTATTAATTGTAAAAGCAGTTCTGTTGCTGCTCGTCCCATTTCCATTGCAGGTTGTTTGAGTACTGTTAAAGAAGGGTTCAACAACTCTGCAATTTCAGAATTAGAAAAACCTGCAAGCCCAATCTCATCAGGTATTTTAATTCCTCTTCTAATCAATGTTTTTAAACAACCGCTGCTGAGTTTATCACTTGTGGTTAAAATAGCATCCGGCTTTTGTTTTAATGTAAAGAGTTTGTTAACTGCATCTTCAATTTCGGAGAAAACCATACCACCGTAAAAACAATGTTTTACATAAGCTTTGTTGTATTTAAATCCATGGTCGCTCAGCGCTTCTTTATAACCGGCAAGGCGCTCACTCGTTATAGACAAGAACTCAGAATTCGCAATGGCTGCAATGCGTTTGTAACCATTTTTTATAAGATGTTCAGTAGCTTCATAAGCTCCTTTAAAATTATCTACTACTACTTTATGTGTTTCTATTTCATCACTTACCCTATCAAATAAAACGATGGGCAATCC
>JANPIF010000331.1:0-10068 GCA_031424845.1 Ferruginibacter sp. | reverse complement strand
TGTAATATTTATAACTTTTGCTTTCATAACTTTTTTATTATTAAACCTTCATTTGTTATTTTATATAGGGACTGTTTTAATATTATTGGCATCATACATTCCTAGTTTTCTAAAATTAAAAAAAAATGAAGTTTATGGCTTTAATTTTTAAAAAGCAAATATTCTCTTTTTATACTCCTGGATAATATATCATATTTTTATTTGGATTATTCTTTTCTGTTAAACTCTCTATAGAAAACCAATCAACTTACTTTTGCAACCCATTTTCTTATCTTTGCGCCATGTTAAAAATAAGTAACCGTGGGCACGAAATGCCTGCTTCTCCCATTAGAAAATTAGTACCGTTTGCAGAAGCTGCAAAAAAAAGAGGAACAAAAGTTTTTCATTTAAATATTGGTCAGCCAGATATTGAAACACCACAGGTTTGTATAGATGCAGTAAAAAATTGTGATGTACATATTCTCGCATACAGCCATAGCGCAGGCAATGAGAGCTATCGTAAAAAATTAGTGGAGTATTATACAAAAAATAATATTGATGTAACAGCCGATGAAATTATTGTAACCACGGGTGGCAGCGAAGCAATCTTGTTTGGTTTTATGGCATGTTTAGATGCAGGGGATGAAGTAATTATTCCTGAGCCATTTTATGCAAACTATAACGGATTTGCCGTGCAGGCAGATGTAAAAGTGGTGCCTATAAAAAGTAATATTGAAACAGGTTTTGCATTACCTCCCATTGAAGATTTCGAAAAAGCCATTACTCCAAAAACAAAAGCAATTGTAGTTTGCAATCCAAATAATCCAACAGGATATTTATACAGTGCTGCCGAAATGGAAACGCTCAAAGAAATTGTGATAAAACACAATTTGTTTTTATTTGCCGATGAAGCTTACCGTGAGTTTTGTTATGAAGGCACACACACAAGTGCCATGCATTTAAAAGGCGCTGAACAAAATGTAGTATTGATGGATACCATCAGCAAAAGATACAGTGCATGTGGTGGCAGAATTGGAGCGTTTATTACCAAAAATAAAGAAGTACTAAATGTAGCCATGAAGTTTGCGCAGGCAAGGTTAAGTCCGCCATATTATGCGCAGGTCTTAGGTGAAGCTGCGGTAGATTTGCCAGATGATTATTTTGATACAACGAAGGCTGAATACAAACTTCGCAGAGATACTTTGGTAACTGCACTTAATAAAATTGACGGCGTTTTTTGCCCTAACCCCGGCGGTGCATTTTATGTAATGGCAAAATTACCTATTGATGATTGCGATAAATTTTGCCAGTGGTTACTCGAAGATTTTTCTTACAAAGGCAACACTGTAATGATGGCGCCTGCTACAGGTTTTTATGCCACTCCTGGTTTGGGTAAAGATGAAGTTAGACTTGCGTATGTATTGAATGCTGACGCCATTTCGCAGGCTGTAGAATGTTTAGGCGAAGCGTTGAAAGTTTATCCCGGAAGAAAATAAATTACGTATAATTTTATTATAAAGACTATCAGCAATGAGGGTCTTTTTTATTTGTATAAAAATAAAGGAATGGTTTTGGGGGCTGTGAAGTAAAGAACATTGTTTAACATTTGATGGGGCTGTCTGTAGTAGTGCCGCAACAAATGTTTCAATAAATTTTAGTTCATTTTTGCGGCAGCTACTACTGCCCATCCCCCAGCCCTTCAGCAGCGTAACTTTTTTCAACTTTTATTATGCAATAGATTTTAATAATAGGGAAAAATTAAAAAGCAGTCAAAAAAAATTGACTGCTTTTTAATGCATAATAATGTTTTGTATTAAAAAGTTCTCTTAATTCTAAAATTACATGTTACATTATAAACTGTGTTAGCAGGAGATGGTCCTGTGATAACTCCCGAAAAATTTCCTGCTACATATTGTCCTACCACCCCAAATTCAGTAATATTTATTCCAATAGGAGTGCTAATGGTAGAAGTGGCAGGTATTTGGGTTGGTGTAAAAGAAATTAAATTTTGAACCGATCCCTGCGCTATACCTGTTCTTACAAAACGCATGGTACCATTATTTGTAGTGCTGTTGTTATTTACAAACACAAAATAGTCTGTATTGGTGCCTGCTCCGGAAAGTGTTAAACTATCTCCCGGTACAGAAAAATTATACGGGGTTCCATTAATGGTATAATTGAAAAACTGCTGTATAGAAACGCCGCATGCTTGTATGGTAGGTATGGTGTTATTACCTGCAACAGTTGGATAAACCGCAGGGTTACTTTGTTGCGCTGCGGTAATATCTTCTCCTATTAATGTAACATTGTTAGGTGCCGCTCCACATACTAATCTATTAATAGCATAAGTGCCTGTAGCACTCAATGCATGTCTGCTAAAAACGTATCCATTTTGAATAATGATAAAACCATTGGTAACCGGAGCATTGCTGCAATTGGTAACAGTACCAGAAATAACTGACAATGATGTAGCAGTTGAAATAGTGATAACCCCCAAAGAAATATTCACATTTGTTGTATTAAACGTTTGAGAGTACGAGGCTACATTACAATTATTACTACCAAATACCTGCAACAATAATGTTGAATTGTTTGGCACTGCTCCTCCAACATAACCGGCAGAATCTGTATAACCATAACCAGCAGAATTAGGATTACTCACTTGCGAAATCTTCACTTGAACATTAGGAATAGGTAACCCTGCAGAATTTACAACAGTACAATTAAATTGTACATAATTAGCAGGCACATCATAATTCCAAAAGCTAAAATGGCTTACATCTCCCACATAATTATTACCAATTTTGGTTGCACTACCTTCTTGTTTCCATAACCCATTGGTTTCATTAAAATACCAGAGCGGAATAGTAGCTGGTGCTGATGCAATAATGGTTGTAGGAATAGGCATGGTCATAGTTGCTTTTTTACCAGTGGCTATTTGCAACAATTCTCCGCCCGCTCCTGTGAGTTCTACAGCAGCCATACCATAAGAAGTAAGTATTTGTAAATTACCATCAGTATTTAAACCTCTTAAATCTCCCGGCATAATGCGGTCCAGATCTGCACTTGTAGGATCTATTTTAAAAGCTGAAACACTTACCGTGCCTGTGTAAGCAGCATTAGTACTTGCATTTACAAATGCACTAGCCGGAAATAAAATGCTTAGATTGCTTGCAAGAGTAACAGTTCCACCACTTGTACCATTCACAGTACCTGATGTAGTTTTAGGAATAAGTTTAATTCTAAAAAAAGCAGCTTTACCGGCCGTGGCTATATAAGTTTTAATACCTTTAAAATACCCTGTTTTTGTAATAGTAACCATGGCTGCATTTTGTACAACCTGCACATTTTTTATTTCAAAATAACCATACTTATCTGTAATACTGGTTGATGTACCAACAGATACATTGGCATTTTTTACCGGCAATTCATTTTCATCAGTAACAAACCCACTGATGGATGAATTTACTTTTGTAGTAAGATCAGGCGGCGTTGGTGTTACCACAGGCGGAGTTGGATTTTCTATAATATCAGTTGTCTTTTGGCATGATGCAAAAAATAAAACAGCAACTAATGTTGTCAGGATATACCTGGTGGTTGTTTTTGGGTAAAAAGAATAATTCATAATGTTAGTTTTTAATATGATGCTTTAGCAGAGTTAAACGCTGTTTCGACATATTTTAAAAGAATATTTAAAAGTCAATGCTGCAATTAACCCACCCGTTATCAAACTTTACCCCATCCATTTTTTTGTAAAAATTAATAGCAGGTTCATTCCAGTCAAGTACTTGCCATACAAGACCACTATATTTTTTTTGTTTGCATTCGTCTATCAATGCATCAAATAATAATCTTCCTATATTTTTTCCACGCATGTTTTCTGTAACCAACAAATCTTCTAAATACATTCTTTGCCCTTTCCAGGTGCTGTAGCGTACGTAGTAAAGTGCAAAACCGAGAATACCAGCCCCTCCTATCCTCCCCAGAGGGGAGGGAGATGGAGAATATTGAAGCAAAGATTGATTTTGGTCTTGTTCTCCATTTATATCACCGCTTAAATTATTCATATGGCTATTCCCCTCCTCGGGAGGGGTTAGAGGAGGCTGCTCTGCTACAAACGCCTCCCATACAGGCTTCTCTCCAAAACCACTTTCTATGAAATGTTCCATTGTTACTGTTACCTCATTGGGTGCTTTTTCATAAACTGCCAGTTCGTGTACCAGTTTCATGATGGCGGCGCAATCTTCTTTTACAGCCTTTCTTATTATTATTTCCATTTTAAAAAAATTTGTTCAATTTAAAACTAATTTATGATTGGGTGGTAAAGTTTACTTTTGCCTAAACAACCAACAACATCTACATGAAAAAAATGCTTGTACAATATGCCGCATACAACCTTTGGGCAAATAGCAGACTAATTGAAGTAATAAACAATCTTACTGATGAGCAAATAGACAGAGAAATAGTAAGCAGTTTTACCAGCATTAAAAAAACGGTATTGCATCTTTGGGATGTAGAAAATATTTGGTGGCAGCGCATGAAATTATTGGAAGTACAAGTATGGCAAAGCGACACTTTTGAAGGATCGTTGTTGGAACTTACCAATCATTTAACTGCACAAAGCAAACAATGGAAAGAGTGGATTGACCTTGCCACAGAAGCAGCTTTGGAACATGAATTTATTTATAAAAATTCTAAGAAAGATCAGTTTAAGCAACCTGTTTATGAAATGCTTTTGCATCTTTTCAATCATCAAACATATCACCGTGGTCAGTTGGTTACACTCCTAAGACAAGTAGATGAAAAAAACATTCCCAATACAGACCTTATTTCTTTTCTAAGAAAAAAATAATGTTTATGAAAGAAAATGAAATGACAAATACTTGCAACCCTGAACTTTAAAGCATCAACCTTCAACCATTAACCTTTCTCTAATTATGGTCTACCATCACTAGTGTTATGCCATAACCAATGTATCCGGGAAAAGCAAGTTGGTATTCAAAATGTAAAAATTCTTTTCTTACCATTCCAATTCCTTTTGCATAAATTTCCTGCGAATAATCTTTAGAGGCAATATTAGTTGCGCCAGGGTTACCAGGGGGTATTACAGGTAAGTTTACAGATTCATCTATTTGGTTTACGGTAATGGTATTGCCAAGGTTATACGTCCCTACTTTTTTTGGTTGCTCTACATCTGTATAAGTATAATCCCAATCAAATAAATATTGTAAATCTGTACCCCATGAAGATACATCAATCGCAGAATTCCCTTTCCAGGTAAAATCATTTCTTATAGGTTGTACCAATTTTAAATAGCGCAGGTTGTTTTCTGTAAACTCAAAATTTGTTCCCGTGTTTACTGCTAAAAAAGTATTGTCTGCAGTAAAATTTCCGTTGGGCAAAGTTCTAATGTATCGTACTATTCTAAATGCTTTCCTACCCAATAAATCAGTAATAGAATCAGCAGTTAAATATTTCACTTCATAAAACCGATGTGCTTCTACTGCGCCAAAATTTGTATAAACCAAAGAGTCTAAACTATACGTAATGTACTTACCCACTTTAAGCGGAGCATATTCACTTATTGGAATAGCTGTAAACTCTTCCGATTCTTTTTTACAGGCTGCAAAAAGTAATATACAAACTACAAATGGTATTAATTTCTTCATAAAATAAATATACAATTATTTACTAAGACGGTCTCACTATCAATTAAGTTGCATAGAGTTATTAAGAAAACTCGTTGCCTCTATTTTCACATAAATAAAAGTCGAAGCTATCCAAACAATTCTTTGTTTTCTAAATATCAAAACCAAAAAAATTTACAATCCCCTCTGTATAACGCCGCCACCTATCAAATCATTGCCTTCATAAAAAACTGCACTTTGTCCTGGTGCTACGCCTTTTACATTTTCATAAAATTTTACAGTAATTCCACCATCAGTGGCATATAAATTACTTAAAGCACCTTTGTCTTTGTACCTTATTTTTGTAACAGCTTCCATCCCGTCTGTAACACCTTCATATTTCATCCAGTTTATACCACGAACGGTCATTTCAGTTTGATTCAATGCATTTTCATCGCCCAATACCACAGTGTTTGTTTCAGGAATAATTTTGGTTACAAAAGCTGGTTTGCCCAAAGCAATATCCAATCCTTTCCTTTGCCCAACAGTATAAAACGGATAACCTTTGTGTTTACCCAATATTTTTCCATCTGTATCTACAAAATCTCCTCCGTTTACCCTTTCTTCCAAGCCTTCTACTTTGCGTTTTAAAAACCCTCGGTAATCATTATCGGGTACAAAACATATTTCGTAACTCTCGCTTTTTTTAGCCAGTTCAGGGTAGCCAAAATCATGTGCCATTTGCCTTATTTCTGTCTTATGATAAGTGCCCAAAGGTAGCAATGTTCTTTTTAGTAAATCCTGCTGCAAGCCCCATAGCGCATAACTTTGGTCTTTGGTTTCATCAATACCTTTGCTAATAAAATACCTTCCATTTGTATGTTGGTGCACTTGCGCATAATGCCCTGTTGCAATAAAATCGCAGTTAAGCGCATCAGCACGTTTTAGCAATGCACGCCACTTAATGTGGGTATTACACATTACACAAGGGTTTGGTGTGCGACCCGCAATATATTCTTCCACAAAATTCTCAATCACAAAACCGCCAAACTCTTCCCGAATATCTAAAATGAAATGTGGGAATCCATGCTGTACTGCTGCCTGCCTTGCATCATTAAAACTATCCAGGTTGCAGCAACCTGTTTCTTTTTTCCCGGTATTGCCTCCGCCACTTGTTTCATAGTCCCATGTTTTCATGGTTATACCCACTACTTCATACCCTTCTTTGTGAAGCATAAGAGCAGCCACAGTACTATCTATACCGCCACTCATTGCCATCAAAACTTTTCCTTTGCTCATGCTGCAAAATTAGTTATTTGTGGTAAGTTTAATGTTAAAAGTTATCGGATCAACAGTTGAAAGTTCATGGTTGATTGCTCTAATTTTTGGATTTGTCTTCTAAAGTAGGAGCATGGGCAAAAGATCATTGATTAACATTGGTTTCCCGCTTTTCGCTCCTATCTTTTTTTGCCTCAAAGGCATGGCAAAAAAAGTATATCCGCTGCAATCAGGGCTACGCTCAACTTTATATCATTATTGTACTTTTATTTGCGCACATGATCTTTCAGTGTTGCATTTTCCCGGACTTTTAGATATATTATATACAACATTGTTTTAATTTATACTTCCTTTCAACTGCTATATTAATATAGAATGTAGTTAATTAGTAACAGCCACTGCTTTGGTACCATCTTTGTAAATTTATTGTAAACCCTTACATAATGAAAAAATCTACTCTAATATTTTCTCTAGTTTTATCAACTATTTTTTTAAATAATTGTGCAAGAAATCCTGTTACCGGTAAAAAGCAGGTTGTATTAATGTCAGAAGCACAGGAAATTGCCATGGGTCAAGAAGCTGACCCACAAATTATAGCGCAATATGGTTTGTATGACGATAAAGCCTTGCAACAATTTATAACAGAGAAAGGCAATCAAATGGCGGCCATTTCTCATCGTCCAAATCTTAAATACGAATTCAAAATAGTTGACTCCGATGTATTGAATGCATTTGCAGTACCAGGTGGATATGTTTATTTTACCAGGGGAATAATGGCTCACTTTAATAATGAAGCGCAATTTGCAGGTGTATTAGGTCATGAAACAGGTCACATCACCGCAAGGCATACAGTAGCTCAACAAAGAAATGCATTGTTAGGCCAATTGGGTATTATTGGTAGTGTTATTATAAATCCTGAACTTGGTCGTTTTGCAGAAACTGCTTCGCAAGGCTTGGGCTTATTATTTTTAAAATTTGGCAGAGATGCAGAACGCCAGTCAGATGAGTTGGGTGTGGAATATTCTTCTAAAATTGGGTATGATGCAAAAGAAATGGCAGATTTCTTTCGCACATTAGAGCGTAAATCCGAAGGCAGTGAGTCAGCAGAGTTACCTACATTTTTATCATCTCACCCAAACCCCGGTGATCGGTTTGTTACTGTAAATAAATTGGCAGTAGATTGGAAACAAAAACTAAATCTTACAAATGCACTTGTAAATAGAAACAGTTATTTAAAAAGAATTGAAGGGCTTATTTATGGTGAAGATCCTAAACAGGGTTTTATGGAGGCGGATGTTTTTTATCATCCTGAATTAAAATTTCAGTTTCCAACACCTGCAAACTGGAATTACCAAAACTCCCCACAAAGAGTACAATTTGCTCCTAAGGATGGTAAGGCAATGTTGATGATGATGCTGGCACCGGGTAATAATTTGCAGGAAGCGGCTTCAACAATGTTGCAACAGAATAATTTACAGGCATTGGAATCTAAACAAACCAATGTAAATGGCTTAAATGCAATTGCCATAGTAGCACAGCCTCTACCTCAACAAACTCAACAAGGGCAGCAGCAACAACAGCAACAGCAGCCATCGGTTCGTATTTTATCATATTTAATAGAGTATAATAAAGCCATTTATTTGCTATTGGGCGCCACCTCTGCACAAGATTTTAACCAGTACTACCCTACTTTTAGAAATACCATGGAAGGTTTTAGACAACTTACAGACCAGGCTAAACTTAATAAAAAACCACAGAGAATAAGAAATAAAACCATTGCAAAATCTGCAACGCTTGAGCAGGTTTTTAAAAATTATAATGTGCCAACAGCCCGTATGAATGAAATGGCTATCCTAAATGGTATGAACCTTACTGATGTTGTACCAGTAGGTATGATGATAAAAACCATTGGGGAATAAGTATTCCATTTTTGGTATCTCGTTTCTTGTTTTTCGTTTGGATTATTAGAAATGAAATTGTATTTAAAAACTAATAACTATACTAATTATTCAATACGTATTTCTCAATAGTTATTTCTATTTTCGCAGTCTTAAACGAAATAGTAATGGGTCGCATATTTGAAGTAAGAAAAGGTGCCATGTTTGCACGTTGGGATAAAATGGCAAAAGATTTTACCCGTATTGGTAAAGAGATTGCCATAGCTGTAAAAGCAAGTGGACCGGACCCCGAAAATAATCCTGCACTTAGAAGATGTTATTTGAATGCGAAAGCATGTAACATGCCTAAAGATAGAGTGGAAGCTGCTATTAAACGTGCAATGGGTAAGGATATTAGCAGTTATGATGAAATGGTGTATGAAGGTTATGCGCCTCATGGTGTAGCAGTATTAGTTGAGACTGCTACAGATAATACTACCAGAACCGTTGCAAATGTGCGTATGCATTTTACCAAGGCAAAGGGTGCGTTGGGTACTACAGGAAGTGTAGCATTTACTTTCACCCGTATGGGAGAATTTAAAGTAAAAAATACAGGTCAGGATATTGATGAGCTGGAACTGGAATTAATAGATTATGGGTTGGAAGAAATAGGAGAAGATGCGGAAGGGAATATTATCATTCGTGCTGCTTTTAGCGAATTTGGTGCTATGAACAAAGCCATTGAAGATAAAGGTTTGGAACTGATAAGTGTAGAACTTACCCGAATACCAGGCACTACAGTAGAGTTAAATGAAGATCAAGCCAACGATGTGCTTAAACTGGTAGATCATTTAGAGCAAGATGAAGATGTGCAAAAGGTGTATCATAATTTAAAATAGTTATTCGCTTGGATAAATGAATGTTTTGTTTGTTGAAGAAAGGAACAAAATAATATATACAATAGCAGCATTTAAAAATGCTGCTTTTATTTTAGGTACCTACGAGATTTTCAGGAGCTTCTACGTTGAAAGATTCAAGTGTTTTTAATCCTAATTGTGAATTCAATCGTAAACGATTTCATCCATCCTTTTTAAATGATAGCTGCAGTTAAGATTTGAAATTTGTTCGAGGTAGGTTTTTTTATATCCTTATTAAAGTCGTTTCTAATTCAAAAAATTATTTTATTACGTCTTCAAGATAAAAAGTTGAATCAATAAGTAACGGAATTTGTTGATGAAAATTTTCGTTGAATAAATACCTAAAAAAATTTACGTTACTACCTATTTTTATTTTTTTTTCTAGCGGTT
>JANPIF010000330.1:0-1786 GCA_031424845.1 Ferruginibacter sp. | reverse complement strand
TATATTTGGCGTGCCCCAAGGGTCGGGCTATCCGCTAATACTCCGGCACAAAACCCACACACAAATCCTTCACCGGGGTAGCCGCTTCTATCCCTCACGCTTCAACTCGAACCTTCTTGTGTAAGTTTCTAAGGGTATTATTCTCAAAACTTATTTGTCATAAGTTGCATCGGCTTATTTTTACAAAAAATAAAAAACCGTTGAGTCATCATCATTCACATCTTGCATCTGCCGTTAAAATAATTGAAAATATAAAAATTGGTGAGCCTTTAGTTCACCAATTAAAAAAGTTTTTTGCTGCAGATAAAAAATATGGTTCAAAAGATAGAAAAAGCATTTCAGCACTTTGTTACAATTTTTACAGAATAGGAAATGCCCTTAACAATAAAACCCTAGAAGAAAGAATATTGGCAGCTACATTTTTATGTGAGCATACAAGTACCACTTTTCTAGCAGTGCTTGCACCCGAGTTAAATGAAAAAATTCATCTTTCTCAAACAAATAAATTAGCTCATTTAAAAATTAATCCTGCAGATATTTTTCCTTTTGGGGAAGAATTAGGCGATGAAATTGATGCAGAGAAATTTGCTCTTTCTTTTTTAAAACAACCATTTTTTTTTATACGTATTCGTCCCGGTAAAGAAGAGATACTGCTAGAAAAATTAACTGATCTTAAAGTAGATTTTGAAGAAATTAATACTTCATGTATAGCCTTACCGCAAGGCTTTAAAACAGAAGAATTTATGGTTCTCAATAAAGAAGTGGTTGTACAAGATCGTAATTCTCAAAGAGTATTTGATTACCTAAAAAAGCCGGAAGTATTTCTACAAAAAGATATTGATGTGTGGGATTGCTGCGCAGCAAGTGGCGGCAAATCTATTTTGTTATATGATATTTTGCATGGTCATGTAAACCTTAATGTATCGGATGTGAGAGCAAGTATTTTAAATAATTTGCGCATCCGTTTTAAAGAAGCGGGCATAAAAAAATATGAAGCATTTACTGCAGATCTTTTAAAAGACAATACATCTTTACCACAAAAAAAATACGATCTCATTACTTGCGATGCACCCTGCACAGGCAGTGGTACATGGGCACGTACACCGGAACAGCTATCATTTTTTACAAAAAATAATATTGAAGAATATGCCGCTATGCAAAAGCAAATTGCATCAACTGCTATAAATTATTTAAAAAAAGAGGGCCTCTTTTTCTACATCACCTGTTCTGTTTTTAAAAAAGAAAATGAAGAAGTGGTAACCTATTTACAACAAAAATTCCACCTGCAAATGTTGCAAATGGAATATTTAAAAGGTTATGAAGTGCAGGCAGATAGTATGTTTGTTGCCGTACTTTCTTATTAATTATTTCGCTTAAAAATTCTTTGAGTAGTTATTTTTTTATCATCTGCATATACAGATATAAAGTAAATACCCGCTGCCATGTTTTTCATGTTTATTTGTTTTACGGTGCTGCCTGCAGGCTGCTGGTAAGTTGTTTCAAATGCTCTTCTACCTGCCGCATTAACTAAAATAATATTTATTTTTGAAGGGGCTGTTCTGCTAATAACAATGTTAGCTACATCAATTACAGGGTTAGGGTTTATCTGTATCTTGTTTTCAGTTGCTGTACAACTTTGTGGAGCATTCACTATTAATGAATCTAAATAAAAACTTGTATCGGTAGCTATATCTATTCTAATTCTATAGCTAATATTACCTACACTAGTATTTGCAAGATTATCTGTAAAACTTATAGTTTTATTGGTAAAATTTCCTGTGCCGGG
>JANPIF010000329.1:0-7330 GCA_031424845.1 Ferruginibacter sp. | reverse complement strand
CGCCTCTATATTTTTGAGGAAAATTATTTTTGGTATAAAAAGCTAAACCAAGCGATGCTGTATGGGATCCTAATGCTACATCTGGCACAATTGTCTTGTTTACTAATTCTGGGTGTGGATCATCTTTCATGCGGGGGTCGGCATTTGCGCCAAAATATGCATAAGGCCATCCGTAAAATCCACCATCTTTTACACTCGTTGCATAATCAGGTACTAAATCATCCCCTAATTCATCCCTTTCATTTACCGCTGTCCAAATTATATTTGTCACAGGCTCAAAGCCAATACCCACCGGATTTCTAAGCCCTGACGCATAAATTCTTTCACCGCTTCCATCAGGGTTTATTTCTAAAATATTTGCTCTACGTATTTCCTTTTCCATTCCATTTTCACCATTGTTACTGCCAGATCCTACAGTGATAAATATTTTTGTTCCATCTTTATTTGCAATGATATTTCTTGTCCAGTGGTTGTTATATCCACCGGCAGGCAATGCCACTATTCTTTTCTTTTGTGTAGGCAAAACGGTATCGCCTGTTGTGTAATTATACATATCTAACCCATCAGTATTAGCCACATAAAAATGATTGTTGAGTACTAACATTCCCAAAGGCTGGTTAAGGTTTTCAGCAAAAACGCTTACAGTTTCATAACTGCCATTTTTATCTTTGTCTCTAAACATTCTTATTCTGTTGGCGCTTTCACCATAGTTTTGTGTTTTTATTTTTCGGGAAATGCTTGCACCAAATTTTTTAAGACCAGATAAAATCGTATTTGTTTCTGCAACAAATATATCGCCATTGGGGGCTTGGTATATCCATCTAGGGTTATCTAAACCTTTGGAAAACATAGTAACTTCAAAACCTGAAGGTGCTGTAGGCTTTTCACCATCTTTCCATCCAATTACTTTACTGAAATTTTTGCTTGATTTAGTAGCAAATGGGGCTGGTAAACTATCACCCATTGTTGTTATAGCTGTTGAGGAGTTCTGTACTTTTTGCTGTGGTGCTGCACATGCTTCAAAAATAAAAGCACTAATAACAAAAGCTATGCAAGAAGATTTTCTGTTCATATTATGATTTTACATTTAAGTGGAATAATTGTGCCAATAAAATACTCATACAATTTTTGAAAATTTTCTCATTATAAAAATTTTCTCTATTAATTTTTAAAAACTATTCGCTGTTTAAATATTATTATTCGCACTTTTGCATTTATTTTTTAAGTATGAATAGAAAAGCAGCGCTCGGATTTATTTTTTTTACATTAGTAATTGATGTTACTGGTCTTGGATTAATTATTCCTGTGTTACCAAAACTTATAGAGCAGTTAATTGATGGAGATGTGAGCCAGGCTGCAAAATGGGGCGGCTACTTAACGGCTGCTTATGCAATAATGCAATTTTTATTTGCACCAATACTTGGTGGATTAAGCGATAAATATGGAAGACGTCCGGTCCTGCTTTTTTCTTTGTTTGGTTTTGGACTGGATTATCTTTTTCTGTCTTTCGCCCCAACTATTGGATGGTTATTTGTGGGCCGGGCAGTAGCGGGTATTACAGGTGCAAGCTTTACAACAGCTACTGCATATATCGCCGATATTAGCACCGATGAAAACCGTTCTCAAAACTTTGGAATGGTGGGTGCAGCATTTGGAATCGGTTTTATTATTGGGCCGGTAATTGGTGGATTGTTAGGTTCTTTTGGCCCTAGAATTCCTTTCATGGTAGCCGCAGGTTTAAGTTTGCTTAATTGTATTTATGGTTATTTTGTATTGCCCGAATCTTTAAGTAGAGAAAACCGCCGAGCTTTTGACATTAAGCGTGCAAACCCATTGGGCTCGTTGCTCCAGCTTAAAAAATATCCTGCCTTAGGCGGATTAAATATTGCATTTTTACTAATTTAAATTGCCTCCCATTCTGTACAAATCAACTGGGGTTTTTTCGGTATTGAAAGACTTGGCTGGGATGAGAAGATGATAGGCATTTCTTTAGGTGTTGTTGGAGCTTTAATAGCAATAGTGCAAGGAGGTTTAATTAGGTACATCAATCCAAAAATTGGTAACGAAAAAAGTATTTATTATGGGTTGTTGTTATATGCGATAGGATTATTATTGTTTGCATTTGCCTCACAAACATGGATGATGTTTGCCATACTTGTTCCATATTGCCTTGGTGGTATTTGTGGCCCCGCTTTGCAATCAGTAATATCAGGGAATGTGCCGCCAAATGAACAAGGCGAATTACAGGGAGCACTCACCAGTTTAATAAGTATCACTTCTATTTTTGGCCCAATGCTTATGACTGGTTTGTTTTCTTATTTTACCGGACCTACAGCACCATTTCATTTTTCGGGAATTTCATTTGCATTGGCATCTTTATTAATGTTGATAAGCGCCATCATTGCTTACAAAGCATTACATCCTGCAAAAAAAGCGGTGGTGGTTGTTAAGTAAGTACTATTGTATTAAAAAACTTAAAATTATTTGGCTCATAAAATCATCGAATCGTGAGCCCAATAAAACACTTGTTCGGCTCATAAATGATACAAAAGATTATTTTATTAGTAGCGCAATATCCGGATCCCCCTGTAAATTATTCATTTGCCGTGCAATATTTCCTGCACGAGCAGCTACATATTTACTCAAAGGTTTTACAGTAAACCTAACAGGGTTAGGCAATGCAGCTGCTATTTGAGCAGCTTCTAATCTTACTAGAACAGCAGCATTTTTATTAAAATAATTTTTGGCAGCAGCCTGTATTCCAAAAATACCTTTTCCCATTTCGGCTACATTTAAATACATCTGCAAGATTCTTTTTTTGCCCCAAAAAGTTTCTATCATAAAAGTAAAATACACTTCCAACCCTTTTCTAAAAAAACCACCACCCTGCCATAAAAAAACATTTTTTGCTACTTGTTGGCTGATCGTGCTGGCACCTCTCACTTTTGTTGGATGTTTTTCATTGTACTTTACTGCTTTTTTTATTGCCTTCACATCAAAGCCATTGTGATCTGGAAACAATTGGTCTTCACCAGCCATTACAGCAAGTTTTGCGTTACTGCTCATTTCATTAAAAGAAATATAATCCCTTTTAAGCCCATTACCTTTTATTAGACTTACTAGTTGAGTGACTGTAACAGGTGGATTAACCCAGCGCAAAATAATGATGTATACAAATTGCAAAACGAATAACCAAAGAAAAATTCGTTTGGTTTTTTGCCACCAGTTTTTCTTCACTTTTTTTTTCATTTTTGAGAAACATTGGTATTCATATATTGAAGCCGATAATGATTTTTCCTTATGGTAATTCCCTTACGAGACGACTTGTTCATTAAATAACCCAAGCCTGCCAAGCCAATGGCTGATAGCATTAAAGCCGGACTAAAGTTTTCTCTATCGGCCACATAAACCACTCCACTTGCAAGCGTAAGCAATGTACCACCACCCATTAAAGCTGCGCCACTACCGCCAACATTAAATTTTTTATTTACTTTACCAAAGTGAGCTATTTGATTGTAATTGTATTCAAAATGATAACTACCAATTGTATCAATAACAAAAAAACCCAGGGTAGTTGGTATGCGGCTGATGAGATATTCTTTTAAAAAAATGCTATCGTTTTTTATTTTAGTAATTACGGCATTTCTGTAAGCACCTGTGTTAGATACAAATTCAATATTTGAACCTGTATAAAACATTTTTATAGTTTTATTTTTCTTTTTTAAAATAATAAAATCTGAGGATTGTGCAACAATAAACTGCGGTATTAAAAAGAGGAAGCTTGCAATGTAAATAATGCGCATGGTTAAAAGGCTAGTTTAAGTTTGGCGTACCATACACCAAAAATAAGTGCTACACCGAACAACAAAAACATAGAGCCTGATATTTTATTTACAATTGTGATATTTTTATCATTTAGTTTATTACGCAATTTTCCCGCAAGATTTATTTTAAAAAAATCTGCAGCTATATTCATAGATAAACATATTGAAAACGTAACAATTTTTTCTTCTAAAGTACTGCTTATAGATTTTGTAGCCGCTGCGAGCCATAATGCAATAACTCCCGGGTTAAGGGTATTTATTAAAAATCCAGTAATAAATAAACGGGCGTGCGTAGCATTGCCAATTTTTACTCCTTCATCTAATTCTTTTTTTGAATGATATTTTTTGAATAATAGATAATACAAACCAAGGGATATGAGAAAAATGCCCCCTACAGTTCCTATCTGCACTTTATAAATTTGTAAACTTTCTAATAATGTGCTGAAAACATTTGCCGTTACCACCCAAAGCAAATCGCTGAGCCATACACCCGCTATAAAATAAAACGCACTGCTTAAACCATAATTTATACGAAGTTTTATAATCGTAAAAATTACTGGTCCCACTGAAAATACAAGTGCCAAACCCAACAGTAAACCTGCAATTATCGCTTCAGTCATTTATAATTTTTTCTAAAAAAATATGTTTATTGTAGGGCATTTGTATTTTTAAGAAATGCTTTCCACTCCTGTAGCATTTCACCCTTTAATACACGTGGAAACTTATGTTGACCACCCATTTTACCTTTTGAATTTAAAAAATCCATAAAAACACTTTCTGGTAAAACGTTTACTGTAACCGCTCTTAAGGCATGCATGCGCTCTACTTCATAATCATCATTCAAACTTTTTATTTTCTCATCCAGTAAGGCTGCAAATTTTTCTGCATCCACAATATCATCTGTACCAATATACCATTCATGTGCAAAGAAGTTTCCGTGGGGTACTCCTGCCACTGTAAATTCAGGTATAATTAAATTCATTTCCTCTGCTGCAAGTTCTATTCCATTGTTCATATTATCTACACTTAAGTGCTCGCCTACCAGGCTAAGAAAGTGTTTGGTTCTACCGGTAATAATAATTTCATTTCTTTCTTTATCTATCAGTTTTACGGTATCGCCAATAGCATATCGCCACGTACCGGCATTGGTACTTATTAAAATTGCATAATCTTTATCTTCCTCAATTTCATGAATCATAAATACAGATGGGTTTTCAACCATATTACCTTCTGCATCAAAATTAGTATCATCAAAAGGTACAAATTCAAAAAAAATATTATTGCTCAGCACCAGTTGCATACCTCTTGTATATTGCCTGTTTTGGTAAGCTAAAAAACCCTCGCTTGCAAGGTATGTTTCTACATAAGTTATGGATTTACCCAATAATTTTTCAAAGCCTTTTTTATAGGGCTCCATTGCTACACCACCATGCACATAAAATGCAAGATTCGGCCACATTTCGTGTATGTTGTTAAGGTTATACCTTTCTATAATTTTTTCTAAGCAAATTTGCAACCATGCAGGTACACCTACAATAAATCCAATATCCCAATTAGGTGCATTCTCTACTACCTCCTCCAGTTTTTTAGACCAGTCTTTTTCTCTTGCTATTTTTTTGCCGGGTTTGTATAAGCCCATGCCTCTAAACCATAAGGGCAGATTTTTTTGCTGTATACCACTTAAATCGCCGGCATAATAAGTTGCCCCTTTTTGTAATTGTGTACTACCACCAATCATTAACCAACCTTTACCAATAGAACTTTTGGGGATGTTGTCATATTTAGCCAAACTAAATAGATGCTTAATACTGGTAATGGTATTGCTTCTTATCAGCTCTTTTGTAATAGGAATGTATTTGCTGGATGCATCACTTGTGCCACTACTTAATGCAAATATTTTATTACGCCAGGCCAGCAAACATCTGGTATACCTTCCAGCGTTTTATACCACCACTCGTTGTAAATTTTTGTGTAGTTATAGGTGGGAACATTTTGCTGAAACTTCTTGCCGGGATGCCTGCTTAACAATATTTCATCAAATTTATATAGCTGTCCAAACTGTGTAAAGCGTGCTTTTCTTAATAATTTTTTTAGCACTTTTAATTGTTGCGCTCGTGCATCGCTCACAGGTAAGTTTAATGCCTTTGCTATATATGCAGGAAGCTTAATATCGAAAATGGCCATTAATACTAAATTGTTATGTGCTACAAAGATAGTTAATGATGCTCATCAATAAAACCCATTAAACCTTTGTAAGTAAATACATTAATATTTGTATAAAAGTAATTTGAGTATATATTTTTATATATTCTACAACACTAAAAGATAATTATCTACAACCTGAAAAAAACTAATATATGATTTTTGCTTATCCATTATTCTGCCGAAAGCTCATCCAATTTTCTTGAGAAAAGCAACAAAATAATTCTAAATTTTTTATATGCTCTCTGCGGGGAGCATATTTTTTAAACTACAAATTTAAACCAGTCATTACCTATGAACAACCACAGATTATTTACAATAATATATAGCATTATTTTTTAAGTGATTTTATACTATCTCTCTCAGCTTGTTTTTGTATGATATCTGGTAAATATTGCGAAACTGTATTTTGTAGATCAGATTCCGAAATGGACAGAGCATTCGGGTTTTGCGCAAGCGAAAGCCATGGTTTTGAACCACCAAAAGGATAACTACCAAATACAATTACAGGAGTGCCATGTGCTATAATATTATCAGTGCCTTCTATTTCCCACTGCTCAGCCCATTCATACATATATTTTGCATCTTTTTCTGTGAGTCTTAAGCATGAGTGAGATGCGGGATAACCCGGCATTTCATATTGATGAAATCCTACCCCTAATTTATTCTCTATATTAAAATTCCATTTAAGTAGCCATTCATCGTTAAAAGTGCTGGTTGTTTCTTCAGCTTTCCAATTTGCATAAAATAAACCTGTTGGAGTTTTGTCTGCTTTTCTTCCCATGCTTGTAGGACCAGTATATACCAACACACCATTTTCGAAAGCTGCAAATGCCTGAGTAGGGTAGGAAAAGAAAATAATTTTCTTCACCCCTTTTAAAAAATCAGCATAAAACGGAAAAGGAAAATACTGCTGCAATTCTAAATTTTTATCTATTGGCACTACAATACTGTCGAAATTTTTTAAAAAAGATTTGTCAGCTCTGTTAATATTAGAAACAAGGTTTAAATGGGGCTCGGATAGTGTATTTAAATAATTTTTTACACTGTCTTTTGATATGATAAGTTGATAAGAAACAGAAACCTTTTTAATAATTTCCACTTTTTTGGATGGAGGATCAATGGGTTGAGTTTTATTGCTGGTGCAGCTAATAAATGAAATGGTAGCGGAAAATACTATTGAGAGAGAAAGTTTTAACATGTAAAGTTTACAATAACATGGGGAAGATTGTGCCAAATAGAGGTAATGTTATAATAATTTTTAGGAAGAAATTTACTCCGAAGAAAAAAAATTGAAAATAAAA
>JANPIF010000328.1:0-12719 GCA_031424845.1 Ferruginibacter sp. | reverse complement strand
CTGTTATAAGTTTTAATGCACCAGTTCGTTCTTTATCCTTCCATAAATAGCTACCACTGATATTTACAGTTTGATTATTTATATCTGAACTGATAATTCTATCGTTAAATTTATAAGAAATTAAATGCCTATTAATATTTTCAAATTCACTGAACGAATGATTGTTACCTATATTAGCATTATAGCTTAGAGAAAAATTTGCACTGTTATTTTTATTAAAATCATAATCTACATTCCATCTTAAAGTTGGTCTGAAACTTTTATTTTTATAATCAGTATTTGAATATAAAAAATTAGATGAATCTGCATAATAATTTTGTCTTTTATAATAAGAGTTCCCAATAAATTGATTACTAGAGATGGCCACATTTAGTTGTGTAGCTATTTTATTTTTTTTATAAGTTGTGGCTAGTCCTGTCCCCATTTCTCCCCTTGTACCATAAAAAACATTTGCTCTAAATGTAAATCCTACCTTTCCCTTCTTACTCACAATATTGATAACGCCTCCCCTTTCATTTGCATACTGAGGTGGTGGATTTGTCATCACTTCAATTTTATCGATAAAGCTACCCGGCATACTTTCCAGCAATTCCTGCAATTGTTTTGAATTGAGTTCTACAGGTTTATCATCAATTAAAATTTTAACCTCTTTTCCTTTAAGTAAAATTTTACCATCTGCATCTACCGTAACCAATGGAGTTTTTTGTAATAATTCATTTAAGTTATTAGAATTTGACGCCGCACTTTCTCCTACATTAAATATAATTTTCCCATCCTTGTTTTCAATTATTGGTTTTTCTGCATAAATAATAACTTCATCCTCTGTACCTACTTTATTAATCATTATTATTTCGTTCAACTGTATATCTAATTTATCTTCTTTTAAAAAAATACTGTCTATTTTTTTATTAGTATATCCAATATTTGAAATTTTTAAAGAATAGTAGTTAGGGGAAAGTTTATTGAATTCAAAAAAACCTTTTTTGTCAGTTAATAAAATGACACACTTACTCAAATCATTGATAGGGCACAATTCTATGGTAGCATTATAAAGAGCCTGATCATTTGCTTGCAAAATATTCCCCGATATACTTCCTATGTTTTTTTGTTGTGCTAATACACTAGAAATGCTAAAGAAGGATACGAAAAAGGTAAAAAATAGACGTGAAAATTTCATTGACATGTAAAATAATAATTTACAGCGTGTAAAAGAAATTTGGAGAATGATAAGTTTTTTTATTTTTAATATGTAAAACAAAAGCCCCGTTCAAAAAATGAACGGGGCTTTTAAAATTCTATATGATAATATTAGAAATTTCTAACTGTCATTTCAGTTCTTCTATTTTTAGCACGACCTGCTGCGGTTGTGTTATCAGCCACAGGCTTAGTTTCACCGTATCCTGCAGACTTCAAACGTGTTTCATCAATTCCTTTACTTACAAGATAATTTTTTACAGCTCCTGCACGGTTATCAGAAAGTACTTGATTACTTTCGTCAGAACCTTGAGCATCTGTATGACCATCTATGTCAATCATAAGCGTTTCATCAGCTTTTAATAAGCCTACAACTTCATCTAAAGATTTAAATGATTTTGGTAATAATTTGTAACTACCTGTTGCAAAAAATACATTCTTAGCAGCAAAGTTAATTTTGTCTATCACTTCTTTAGCAATAACCGGGCAACCTTGGTTGCTTGCAGGACCTACACGAGAAGGGCATTTATCTTCTTCATCATTTACACCATCACCATCAGTATCCGGTATTGGACATCCTTGATAACGAGCAAAACCTTTTACAGTTGGGCATTTATCCAATTCATCATTTACACCATCTCCATCAGTATCCGGTATTGGACATCCTTGGTATTTAGCAAGACCTGCTACATCTGGGCATTTGTCATCAGCATCTGCAATTCCGTCACCATCTCTATCAGGACAACCCTGTAAAGAAGCTACGCCAGCCACATCTGGACATTTGTCATCAGCATCTAAAACTCCATCACCATCACGATCCAAAACTACAGGAGCTGGCGGTGGTGCTTGTACAACAGGTTTTTCTTTTGAAATATTTTGAGCTATACCTAGTGAATAAAAAAGATTATCCTTTAAAACATCTTTGGTCAAAGCAAAACGATATTGAGTTTGAACAAATACATATGAATTGCTTTTTAAATTTAATTGAACGCCAAGACCTGCAGGCAAGTATGCACCAAATTTTCCTGTGTAATATCCACCACCAATACCTGCGGTAATAAATGGTGATATAAGAGCATCATCTCCATAAGGTCTAAAATTTAAAGTAGGCTCCAATTCTGCACCTACTTGTTGAGCATCTGAATTTAAATTCAACCTATCTTCTGCAGCATAATCATGAAATATAACGCCTGCTCTTGTAGAAAAATCGATAGTTTTAGTTAACCCTTTCCAATATGATAATGAAAATCCAAAATCCATATCTTCAATTTTTGTAAAAGACCTAGTTCCTGCCGAACTTTTTAATGTAACCGGAGTTTTAATGTCAAGTGCGTTAAAGTGAATTCCGATTAAACTTCCTTTTTTAGAAGAAGAAAATTTGCTATTCATCATTTGTGCAGATGCACAGGTGACAACCACCAACAATGAAAATAACAGCGTAAGTTTTTGTTTCATAAATGCTAAGTTTAATTTAAAAGGTTATCTCAATAATATCCCTTATACGATTGATTCGGGTTTTTAAAGAGCAAATGTAATGTCTATATTGGTACTAATCAAGAATTTTTAACAATTCTATAAATTAAATAAGAATATAAATTCAATAATTAATGGTAAGATATAAATTTTGCTAATTATGCTGCATTTAAATGAATTTTATTTTCATTTTCAAAAAAATTATGTCCTATATTTGCAGCCCAAAAAGAATAGTTGAGGTCCGGTAGCTCAGCTGGATAGAGCATCAGCCTTCTAAGCTGAGGGTCATTGGTTCGAATCCAATCCGGATCACAAAAATTTATAATCCCCGCATTTTGCGGGGATTTAATTTTTTAAATTATTTTCTTAATAGTATCAATGTTTCCGCTTCCCCACTTCTGGTCATGTTAAATGTGAGACTATCTTTTGTAAGCTTCACAATTTTTACCATTATTTCTTGCTCATTAGTTGGCTTTGTAAATAACATATCATTTTCAACTTTGTATGTTCCTTCCTCTTTATTGCCATTATAAACAAAACTATAATTGCCTTTATCTGTAAATGTAAAACTCGCTTTCTTAGCATCAAGGTTAGAGGCATTACCATTTACCAGCCATTCAGTACCTAACCATTCTCCCACAATCAATTTATTGTTTTCATAATTTGCACAAGATGCTACCAAGATGGTTACAAAAACAATTGTCCAAAGTTTCTTAATTTTCATTCTTATTATTTTATAAATGATCAAATGTTTTTAAGCTGTTGCCTCCACTTTTACAATTCTTTGCCGGCCTACAAATAAATAAAATATTCCAGTAATAAATCCTAAAAATAGCAAACCTAGGATCCACAACATTTTTCGCTTTTATCAATTCTTGTAGATGTATAAACTTCATACATGCCAATGTATGAGAACAATAAAAAACTAAAAATGGCTAAGTTTAAAAATATGTCTCTAATGTAATGATGCATTATTCTTAAAAAATACCCAATAGTTATTGTTACAACCCAAACAAGAAAGCTCACTTTTAGTATTTGTACATTTTTCATTGGTAACTGATTTTTATTAAAACATGATATGTATTTTATTATATGATAGTAATTTCAAAACATTACATAATTCATCATTTTAGAAAAAAATAATTTATCTTACTGTAAAAATATTTTAGAGTTAAATGAAAACATATTTATGAAGCTAAAACATTTACATCTTCATTTTTTAATTTTTTGCTCAATTTTTTTATATGCAAATGTATATGCTCAAGAAAAAAGAATTGAATTGTTTTCTCAATATAAAATGATACCATCAAAATTTAATACATACCTTAAAGATGGCCAAACTGCTCATTTTAGTATTTCAATTGCAGAAGATTTAATCAGAAAAAAAACAGCTGCTTTTAATTTCATTTTTAAGTTTGAGAATAAAGAATGGGAAATAATACTGGAAAGAAATAATATTTTTTCAGAAAGTTTTTTTGTGAGCACAGGTACAAATCCCGACAAGAAATATTCTTATGAAAATACAGCTATTCATTACAAAGGATTTATAAAAAACAGACCAAATTCGTTTGCTGCAGTAAGTTTAATGAATGATAAACTTGTAGCTGTAATAGCAGATGAAAAAGGCAATATAAATATTGGAGCCATTAATACGCCAGAAGCTAAACTAAAAAACGAGCATATCATTTACAGGGAAACTGATATACTCTTAAAAAATGAATTTGAATGTGGGACAGATAATCAATTAAGCAGTATTGTAACTCCTATTCCCACATATCTACCACAATCTCTTACTGCTGCTACCATTAATGCTGAGCCCATAGATGTTTATTTTGAGGCAGATTATCAAACATATCTTAACAATGGATCCAATGTAACGAACACTGTGAATTATGTAACAGCACTTTTTAATGTAGTAAAAACGATGTATGAAAACGATAGTATTAATGTACAAATTAGTGCTATTAAAGTATGGAATACGGTAGATCCATATTATTCAATTACTACCTCCTCTCCTGTTTTAAGTGCATTTTCTTCCAACATGGCTATAGGTTTTCCCGGAGACCTGGCTCACTTTTTATCTCAAAGAACTATAGGTGGTGGCGTGGCGTATTTAAATTCAATTTGTAATAATAATGCATTAAAAACGGCGGTAAGTGGTAACCTTACCAATTCATTTAATTCACTTCCACTGTTCTCTTGGCCTGTAATGGTTATTACCCACGAAATGGGCCATAATTTAGGTTCGCCGCACACACAATCTTGTTCATGGCCTGGTGGTGCTATAGATAATTGTTATGCAACAGAAGGCGGATGCCCGCAAGGGCCTGCACCAACAAATGGTGGTACGGTTATGAGTTATTGCCATCTTAATACAGGCATTAATCTGGCAAATGGTTTTGGGCCACTACCTGGGCAAAAAATTAGAAATATTATTAGAAATAATACCTGCTTAAACCCAGTGGTTTATTTTGAAACAACCAGTCAAAATATTAATGAAGAAAATGCAGATGTAGAAAATGGATGTTTTGATTATAAATTACTTACAACGAAGTTAAAAATACCATATGCTCCTACACAGCCTGTGAATATTACATTGCAGCCTACGGGGAGTGCAGGTGTTGGTATAAATAGTGATGTAGAAATAAGTCCACTTACTTTTACTTTAGATGCTGCAAATTTATCTCAAACAATAAATTTTAAAGTGTACAATGATGCAGAAATTGAAGCTTCGGAAATGCTGATGCTCAATTATGATTTAAATGCAAATGGCGGGAATGCAGTAAAAAGAAATAGCTCTTTTAGTCATTCCATTATAATAACAAATGAAGATCATAGACCTGATTCAACCATCAACCAACCCTTGTATTCCGAACTATTTAATGGTATTGTAAGTGGACTGGGAAACTGGACTCAAACAATTAATTATGGAACGCTTTCTCCTAATAGATGGATAATTGGCAATAGTGGGGATGCAGAGTTTTCTACCAAAGCAGCTTACATTTCAAACAACGGTGGCAATCTTGCCTACTCAGGTTCTGTTTTAAATGATAGCGCTATTGTAAGATTAGAATCTCCAGTTATTAATGCGAGCGGTTTTACAAATATGCGTCTTGGCTATTTATATAAATGCAATGGAGAATACAGTTTTGTAAATGGAGGACAAAATGGTGGAGGTTTCGTTTATTTAGATTATGGCAAAGTATTGATGTCAATAGATAACGGGATAACATGGACGGTTATAAAAGATAATATTGCTGCAAGGTTTCAAAAAACTGAAGAAGATATACAATTGCCATCATCGACAAATAATGCCCCCAATCTAAAAATAGCTTTCGAATGGAATAATAACTCATCCGTAGTAAATAATTTCCCTTTCATATTAGATAGTGTAATTATAAAAGGTACTTCAACATCACCAATTCAAACCTTGCCAAATGCAGGGAATGTAGATGATGAATATCTTGGTCCTAACCAAACAATACATTATTATAACCCTATTACAAAAAACATTATGGCAACCATTGAAAACCTGAGTAGTTTTGATTTTGGTTGTACAAAAGTGGAAATAATAAGAACCGGTAATGGTGCTACAAATGCGTGGAATAATTTACCAACAGATAAAGTTGCAGATAAAGTATATAAAATAACTGCAACAAATACAAACAGCAGTGCACCTTACAATGTAAAACTTTATTACACCGAAAATGAGATTAATGGTCTGTTATCAGCAACCAATAATTCAATAAATGATGTGAGAATTGTAAAGACCAATGGCGATTTAACACAAACAAACCCTCCTACTCCTGCAGTATTTTCTTCTGAATATAATCGAACTCCATATGGTTCAACTACACACCATGTTTTTAATAGCAATTTTACCGGCTTTTCTACTTTTAGTTTAATGAAACCTTTTGGTAATGCTGATTGTCCCACTATACAAAAAATATTTACTACAACTCTTACTGGTACAAATTATCAATGGCAGGTAAATAATGGAAATGGATATACAACCATTAGTGATAATTTAATTTATAGCAATACCTCAACAAATACTCTTCAAATAAACAATGCGCCAGCGAATTATTTTGGCAATCTTTATCGCTGCACAGTTACCACCATTTTTGGCGAAGTGTATTCACCAGAATTTATCTTAAAAAGAGGAATGACATGGTTGGGCGGCATAAGTAATGAATGGGAAAACCCATTAAACTGGAGCTGCAATGGTATACCTGATAATAAAACAGATGTATTTATTAATGCAGGTTCTACTTTTTACCCGGAGATTAATGTAACAACCACAATCAAATCATTAACCGTATTTTCTGCAACAGCAGTTACCATTAAAAATGGAGCAACTCTAAATATTTTCAAACTATAGATTTTATAATATCATATACTAGAAAAAAAATACTTTGTACTCTACGAATAATGAAATGTACTATTCATAAAAAAATGTTAAGGGTATTGGTATAGATTGTACTTTCTTAATAACTAAACCAATTTATATGAAAAAAATTATCAGGTTCTCAGGAATTATTGCATTTACAGGAATGATGATGGTATCTTGTAAAAAAGAAAGTGCATCTACTGAAGTTGCTGCCATACCAAGTGACATTACAGCAATGGTTAAAGCTGCAGGTTTTAACGAAAGTCGTATAGAAGTAAGCGGTGATGGATATTTAATTGAAGGAGATATTTTTATGACCCGTGCCGAGCTTGCCGATATGGGAAACAATAATGGTCCTGAACTGGTAATTGCAAATGATGAACATTATCGTACTACCAATTTGGTTACCGGGACACGTACTATTACTGTAACATTAAACACTACACAAGCCAATTTTGTAGCTGCTACCGATGAAGCTATAAGAAGATACAATGCTCTGCCTTTACGTTTAAAATTTCAGAGAGTTACAGGTACGAGTGGCAATATTAAAATTGTAACTTATTATCAGGTAAGTAATACATTAGGCAGCGCAGGTTTTCCATCAGGCGGAAATCCTTATGGAACTGTAAATATGAACACATATTGGTATACTCCAAGTGTAGCAGTTAATCCATTGGCTACAACGATAGCACACGAAATAGGTCATTGTATTGGCTTTAGACATACTGATTATATGAATCGTTCTTACAGTTGTGGTGGTACAGCCACTAACGAAGGCGCATCTACTGTAGGTGCTATCCATATACCAGGTACACCTACAGGACCAAGTGCAGGTTCATGGATGTTAGCTTGTGGTAGTACAAGCACCAATAGACCATTTACAAGTGCAGATAATACTGCATTGAATTATGTGTATTAATAAATAAATAATCTTTTTAAATTGCCCCTTTCTTTTAAAAAAGTAAGGGGTATTTTATTTGTATGAATGTAATTTCTCTACAATAATTAAAATGAAATACCTACCTTTTTTTTAATCCATTTTCACTAAATTACTCTCATATCCAATATGATTTTAGTAATCATAATTTAAACTATAAATGTTTAAATTATAAATTACTTTTTTATTATTTATTTTATTCTATGAAGTTAATCTCCTTAATAGCCATCTTTTTATTTTTTGGGTTTCCCATTTTTGCGCAGCAAATAAAATCAGAAAATGACACAGTTTTTTTTCGATCATTTACAGATAATAAAAACGAAAATCCTACTTACACAGTAATACAAATAAGAAAGGGATGTGAGCAAAAGATACCAGATTATTTAATAGTTCGATCCATAACATCCGATATAAAAATAATAAAAAGTAAAAGCTTTACTTTTTTTAAAGATTTACAAGTATGTATCATAACAAAACAAGGAGCTAATAATTTTTGGAAATACAGCCCAACAGTTTCTTTAAACAATACGAAAAAATCTAAACAGGCAATCGGGACATTTATCATTAGCGCAAAAAATATTGAACAAGTAATTGGAAAATGGAATGATAAAAAAATACCTTTTAAATTAATTCAATTTCGTAATAATGACGATGTAGCTATAATAAATTGCACCTTCGAAACCCTACAAAATTTTATTGAAACTGATGAGGATGTTGTTTTCATAGATGTAAATCAACAGGCAAAAAAAGAAATTGAATTGGTAGGTTATGACCGTAGTTTAAACGGCATAAATCAAAGTAATTATTCGTTTGCAAATGCAAATGGAAAAGGGATAACCATTGGTATAAAAGAAAACCTTTTACATATCAATGATATTGATTTGCAAAAAAGAACGATTCCCTCTACCCTTGCATCTTCTCAGGTAGATGCACATGCTACGGTTGTTGCAACCCTTGCGGGTGGGGCAGGAAACAGTTCATATTTAGGAAGAGGTTTAGCATGGCAATCTAAATTTTACCCTTCCACTTTTGCTAATCTTTTTCCTGATGCTATCGCTCAATTAACTCAAAATTATGTTACAGTTCAAAACCATTCATATGGTACTATCATTCAAAATTTTTATGGCGCAGAAGCGAAAGCATATGATGAACAAACAAAACAACAACCACAGCTAATACATATTTTTTCATCGGGCAACAGTGGTGAAACAACAGCACAAACAGGACCATATTCAGGGATTATAGGATATGCAAATACGACGGGTAATTTTAAGATGGCAAAAAATATTATTACTGTAGGTGCTACAGATACCGCAGGAAATATTACCGGTTTTAGTTCTTCCGGACCATTATACGATGGAAGACTTGCTCCGCAAATTTCTGCCCTCGGCCCCAATGGAACATCAGACGCCGCCGCCATTGTAAGTGGTGCAGTGGCATTGGCACAACAAGTTTATCGGGATAGTAATAGCAATAATCTTCCTAGTGGTAGTTTAGTAAAAGCCTTATTGTATAATAGTGCAGATGTGTACAAAACCGGCATCAATTATAAAACAGGTTTTGGAAGTTTAAATGCATTTAATGCTATAAAAACCATTAATAAACGTAGCTATTTTGAAAACTCGTTGGGTGCAAATGAAACCTTCAGCCATAATATTAATATACCTGTAAGTGCGGGCAATTTAAAGATAACATTGTGCTGGACTGATACTGCTACCAGTATAAATAATAATAAAACTTTGGTAAATGATTTGGATATTGAACTAACTCATGTAACAAGTGGCAATGTTTTTTACCCTTGGGTGTTAAGCAGTTTTCCTGCTGTAGATTCGTTAAAGAAACCGGCTGTAAGAAGAAGAGATTCCATCAATACTGCTGAACAAATCTCTTTGCAATTGCCTTCCAGTGGGGCTTATGTTATTAAAGTTTTGGCAAGGCAAATTTCTACCATTAATAAGCAACCCTTTTCCGTAGTCTATAATTGGGATACTTTAAATAAACTTCAATTTACAAATCCATTAAATGCCGAAGATGTTAATAGAAATGAAAATGAAGTACTCAAAATAAAATGGGAAGTTATATTGACAGATACTAACAGTTTGGGTAACTTATTTATCACTTATGATAATGGTTTAAACTGGCAGCAAATTGCTTCTAATATTCAATTAAAAAATAAACAGTTTAATTGGATAATACCAAATATATCTGGTGTTGCACAATTACGAATGAACTCCTCATTTGGCACTTTTTTTTCGGAGAGGGTTATCATTGCCCCTACCACACAGATAAAAGTAGATTACTATTGTAACGACTCATTAAAATTATCATGGAATAAGCACGTATTTGCCAACAATTATCAACTGTATAATTTAAAAGACAGCGCTTATCTATCACTCATAAACACCATAACTGACACAAGTATTGTACTATCATCTACCCAAAATGCTACCAATATTTTTGCCGTGCAACCTATACTCAGTAATGGACTTTTAGCCACAAGAAGTGCTGCCATAAATGCTGCAGTGCAAGGAGTAAATTGTTTTTATAATACTTTGTTTGCTACAGATTTAAAAGATAAAATTCAACTCTCATTAACATTAAGTACTACCGGCATAATTGATTCAATTGTATTTGAAAAATTAAATGAAAACGGTAGTATTTTAAATACGATATCAAAAATAAAAACTGCGTTTAATAGTTTAAACTACGATGCATTTGATTTAAACCCTTCTAAAGGAAAAAATTTTTACCGGGTAAAAATGAAAAGATCTAATGGTACATTTTATTACACAGAAATTGTAACCACCATAAACAATGGCAATCAATTTATCTTTTTATACCCAAGCCCTTCAAAAAGAAACCAATTAATAAATTATGAGGTAAAAGAACTAACACGTCCCTTAATGTTGCATATATATAACAATTTGGGTAGTAAATTAAAAGAAATACCAATAGGTTTCTCGGGTAGTTTTAGCAGTGCAGGGTTACCATCCGGTATTTATTTCTATGAACTATTGCAAAATGATGGTTTAAAACTTGATAATGGTAAAATGGTAATAATTGAATAATTTATAGAAAAACTTGCAAATGTGTTTGGGGTGATTAAATAATAATGTATGAAAAAAAAAGAATTTTGTATAGATTTTGATTACAGCGATTTGTTTAATTATGGACAGTTGCTTGCAAATAAATTAGGTGTTAAATTTAGTAACAATGAAATAGTTTATCCAAAAGATATTGCAGAAGGTTATAGTAAATTTTTTAAGATAAATGAATATATGTCTTTTCAAATAGTGCATTATACAGCTAAAAGAAAACTCATTTTCAAGAAAAGACCCAGCCTTCAAAATCATATTGCCATTACCTTTCAAGATTTTACTTTTGCTAAATGCCCACTACATGATTTTGATTGTAATGAAATTATTGTAACCAATGAAAGCCTTGGCTCTATTCAATGCAAAAGCACAAAGCTAGATGAAACTGTGATGGTAGAACCTGGGCTTGAGGTAAAAGTAATTTTAGTTTTAATGAAAGAGCATTGGGTAGATAATGTGCTGCACGACTCAGTAAGTAAAGAAAAGTTTATACGGTATCTCGTAAATCAACATGCTAATTTAAGAAAAGAATTTTTGAGCATTGAGCAAAATAAATTGTTTAACGATGTTTTCAATGGAAACTCTTTCACTCTTTTAGAAAATTTATATTACGATGGAAAAATTTTAAGTTTATTAGAAAGTTTTTTAAAAGATATTTTAACCAAAGAAGATTCGGAAAATACTTTTCTGTATGCAAGTCATGAAGACATAAAGATGTTGCAAAAGGCAGAAAAATATATCAATGACAATTTGCAGGAAAATTTTCCTGGTGTAGAACTTCTATGCAAAATCTGCTGTATGTCACGCACAAAATTTATTAACCTTTTTCAAAAAATTTACAATGTAAGTTCCTTTGAATATTATCAGAAAAAAAGATTAAACCTCGCTTATGAAATTATGAAAACAGGAAAGTCGTCCGTTACTGATACTGCACATAGTATCGGCTATATAAGCATCAATAATTTTACTACTGCTTTTAAAAAAGAATTTGGATTGCTACCAAGCGAATTATTGGAAAAAACAAAATACAACTAATAATAGCAGCCATTTGATTTTGTTCATTATAAAAAAATAATGAATAAATACAAATTAGGCATTTAGAAACTCATTTTTTTTCTATCTTCAACAAATGAGATTTTTTACCGGTTTACTGCTTTGCTTTATTACCATTTCTGCTGCGGCGCAAACAAAATATGCCACTATTAATGGTATCGTTTTAGATGAAAATGACAACCCTCTTACAAATGTTTCCATTGTCATTCTTGGAAAGAATTCCGGTATTCTGTCAGGGGACAGTGGGAAATTCTCTATCAAAGTTCCTGCTCAAAAATCGCTGGCACTTATTTTTAGTTACACCGGTTTTAGTGCGCAGCAAAAAAACTTTTTTCTTAGCAACGATGAAACTGAAACACTTTTAATACAACTTAAACAAACAGATAAAACCCTCGATGCAGTTACAATTGGTAATGAAAAAGGGAGAAAAGAAGCAGGACTTATAAAAATAAATCCAAAGACTGCAGTGATAATACCAAGTACGGTGGGCGGTATAGAAGGCTTAATAAAAACGTTGGTAGGCAGCAACAATGAACTTACATCTCAATATAATGTACGTGGCGGCAACTACGATGAA
>JANPIF010000327.1:0-7014 GCA_031424845.1 Ferruginibacter sp. | reverse complement strand
TTTGCGCTTCTGTACCAAAATATAAAATAGGCAACGTACCAATTCCCGTATGTGCAGCAATAGCTACACTGAAAGAAAAGCCACCACCAAGGCCTTCGTTCACCAAAGTAGAAGTTATAAAATCTTTACCCAATCCACCCAAATCTTCTGGTGTAGATGCGCCCAATAATCCCTGTTCGCCTGCTTTTTCCATCAACGATGGCATAAGACCTGGCTCCAATTTATCAATACGATCGATAACAGGAAGAACTTCTGTATCTAAAAACTGCAGACACATATCTCTTACCATGATCTGCTCTTCATTAAAATCTTCCGGCGTAAAAGTTTCGAAAGCATTGCTTTCTTTAATAAGCCACTCACCGCCTTTAAGTGTTGTAGCTGTTTGTGATTGTGTGCTCATAATTTGTATTTTAAAGTTATCAGTTTAAATATAGTTGAGGGTTGCTAGTTAAAAGTTTCGAGTTGTAACCCCTTTATAATTTTCAACCTTTTTAATAAAAGAAGTAAGTGTAAGAGCTTAAAGCTTAAGGTTACAAAACCCGTAACCCCTAACCGGAAACCCGTCAACTCAAGTTTTCATACACCATATTCAACACCTCTTTTGCAATTTCAATTTGCCCGTTTGTTACGCCAACCAAAGCCTCATTTAATGTTTGGTTAGCTACTTCCATGGTTTGTACCTGTAAATTTTCAGCCTCTGGCGTCAAACAAATTTTATTTATTCTTCTATCATTTTTGCTGGCCGTTCTTTTAACCAATCCCAATTTTTCAAGATTATCAACCAACCTTGTAATACTCGGTTTATCCCTAAAAGTAGCATCGCACAATTGCTGCTGGCTTTGCCCATCTTCCTTCCATAAATGATACAGCACACTCCACTGCTCAATGGTAATTTCAATACCGGCCTGCTTAAAATTCTTTTGCAAGCGCCTCGCAATAGCCGTACTCGCTTTGCCAGTTATGAAACTGTATAATTCGCTTTTTTTAAATTGG
Organism: Ferruginibacter sp.; assembly: GCA_031424845.1. GTDB lineage: Bacteria > Bacteroidota > Bacteroidia > Chitinophagales > Chitinophagaceae > Ferruginibacter. Next base: position 6,021 of record JANPIF010000327.1, on the reverse strand, counting down.
TTGTTGGGCATATAGTTGTTTAAACAACTATCTAAAGATAAACAATGATTTTAAATTGCAAAAAATTATTTTTGTTAATGTTGGAGAGAAGAAGGTTTACCAACAAACAGGTTGTTGGCCGAACTAAAACAACAGCTATGGTCGGCTTCAGTGGCAATTTTTTATTTGAAGTTTTTTTCTTTTTGGGGAAAAGAAAAAAAGAATCACTCTTGTACATTATACCAATATTCAGCGTTCAATGCAAGCATTCATTATAATAGGAATCATACTTACGGTCCTTTACATTGCACTCATAATATACTATCGTTTTGCATTTACTGCAATTCCACCAATCAACCAATCAACCAAACTCCCAAATAATCAAACAACTCTAAGTATAATTATTCCTGCCCGCAACGAAGAACATAATATAGAAAACTGCCTGCAATCTATTTTGCAAAATAATTATCCAACCCGTTTATTGGAGGTTATAGTAGTTGATGATCACTCAACCGATGCTACTGCAGACATGGTAAAAAAATATGCTTCGCAAAATGTGAAATTAATTTTGTTAAGTGAACATGTATCCACCAAAATAAATTCCTACAAAAAGAAAGCAATAGAAATTGGGGTGGCGCAGGCAAGCGGCACCTTAATTATTACCACCGATGCAGATTGTATTGTTCCACCAAAATGGTTACAAACCATTGCTGCATTTTACGAAGAAAAAAAACCTGCTTTTATTGCAGCACCTGTTGCTATTGATTGTGGGTGGAGTTTCATTCAAATATTTCAAAGCCTTGATTTTATGACGCTGCAAGGGATAACTGCGGGAGTTGTAAATAAAAAACAAATGACCATGTGCAATGGTGCCAACATGGCTTATGAACGTGCTGCGTTTTATGAAGTAGGTGGCTTTACAGGCATTGATAAAATTGCCAGTGGGGATGATATGCTGCTGATGCACAAAATTTATAAACGATATCCTGATAGGGTGCTGTTTTTAAAATCAAAAAATGCCATTGTAAATACAGAACCAGTACACACCATCAAAGAATTTTTTAACCAACGCATCCGCTGGGCAAGCAAGGCAGATAAATATGATGATAAAAGAATACTGCCGGTGTTAGCGCTGGTGTATATTTTTAATGTGCTGATGTTGGTGTTTCCGATTGTAGGAGTTTTTAATAATGCTCAATATTCAATGTTCAATGTTCAATGTTCAATGTTGGGTGTGTGGTTATGGATGTTTCTTTTTAAGATAGTAGTGGAAATATTTTTTCTATTTCCTGTTTCTGATTTTTTTGGAAAGAAGAGCATGTTGTGGTTTTTTCCATTGTTACAACCTTTTCATATTTGTTATACTATTGTTGCAGGTTGGCTTGGTAAATTTGGCAAATACAGTTGGAAAGAACGAGCAGTTCATTAACTACAACATAAAATATTTCTCACAGGTTAATCAGGTGTACAAAATTTTCTTTGTCAACCTTGTGTATTTATCTTTGCGCCTTAGTGGTTACACCAGAATGATTTTCCAATTAAATGATAACGATATTTTATTTCCTGATCCTTCATTGGCTGAGGAAGATGGCTTGCTTGCCATTGGCGGAGATTTAAGCACAGAGCGATTGATAGCCTCCTATACCCAAGGAATTTTTCCATGGTTTAGTGATAATGAACCTATCTGCTGGTATGCTCCACATGAACGTTGTGTTATTTTTCCGGAAAAAATTGTTGTAAGCAAAACGATGCAGCAAACCATCAATAGAAAACTATTTACCATTACAACAAACACATCTTTTGAAGAGGTAATTAAACATTGCGCAGCAATAGAAAGAAAAGAGCAGGATGGTACATGGATAACCAATGAAATGGAAAATGCTTATATAAAACTTCACAAACTTGGTTTTGCAAAAAGTATAGAAGTATGGCAAAATAACGAGCTCATTGGTGGTTTGTATGGTTTAGAAATAAACAATGTTTTTTGTGGAGAAAGTATGTTTAGCAAAGTAAGCAATGCCTCCAAAGCTGCATTAATATGGCTTTGCAAACAAAATCATTATGCTATGATTGATTGCCAGTTAAGAACAGAACATTTAGTAAGTATGGGTGCGGAGATGATTCCTCAAAAGGATTATTTAATAAAACTCCATTCTTAAAGATTAAGGAATCACTTTAATAAATACATAATTTCTTTCTGCTTTGGCGGCTACTTTGTAACCTGAAGTATTGGCCAAAGAAATACTGTTTATTCCCAAAGTATCCCAATAGTTTGTGTGCTGGTCTATTACAGAAAAAGAAAAAGCATTTGGATATCCATTACAATAATCATTGTCTTTACGAATATAATTGGCACCAGAATAACTATTGTCTTTTAAAGAAAAAAGATAGAGGCCTGCTTTTCCTGCTACAAAAGAAACTTGTAAAATATTATTTGGTTGCGCCCGCTGGTACAAAAAATTGTAACCACTTGATGGATAGTTTTGAAATTGCCCAATATTTACCAATGGGTTAAATTCAATATTTGCATAAACGAGTTCATTTACGCCAGCAGTATTTACAACTTTATAAGGCTGAAAGTTTGCATAGAAAACATTTCTATTATACATAAATTCAGCACCACTGGTAGATTTTATGCTATCAGAAATTTTAGAATAAAATTTTATAGAATCACCAATATGATAAATGTTGCTGTTGTTTATAATATTAAGATTGGTGTAAATAGTATCGGTTTGAAAACCATTTGGACAATTATCATCAATATTTCTACCGCATTGAAAACCTGAACTAAAAATAAAGACATATAATATTATTGCTGTAAGAAAATATTTCATGATGAGGTTTGTATAATCAGTAAGATGATTGGTTAACCGCTTTCGCTGCATTGAAATTTACTATGCAATGGTAAAAGTTGAAAAAAGATTTAATGATGACTGGCTGCGGGATAGAAGTGGATATCCTTTTTGCTGCCTTTGAGCAAAAAGATAGGAACGCCCGCCAGGATGAACACCGTTCGGACGGGAATAGCTCGATCAACTGCTCAATAAAGCTTCACTTTTTACAGCCCCAAATTTTTAAAACAATTTTACACTTTGATATTGCTATAAACAACGGCTTCTAAAAAATGACAGTACAAACGACAATATTGCTTGGAATAGTAAAACTGTTTATATTGTAATAAATTAATTAAAAATAATTGAGCACTTCTCTTAACGATACCCCAAGCATTTGGGCAAAACTTAAAAAAAATAAAACCGCATTGGTTGGTTTATTTATTATTGGGTTTGCCATATTTGTTTGCATATTTGGTTATATCATTGCGCCGGATGCTAGTATAGATGCCGATCTTCAAACGGTAGAGATACAATCTAAGCCTATGGGCTACAGCCAACAATTTTTAAAAATTCCAATCAATAAAACTTCCCGCCAATCTGTTTTATCATCTCTATTTTTTGGAAAAGAAATAAAAGATAAATACTTACCTATAAAAAGTTACCGAATTAGTGGTAAAGAAATATTGGTAGATAAATATGTTGATGAAGATACCGCCGTTACACAATCATACAACATTGAAGAGATAACTTCCGGCAAAGCCGAAAAAATAAATCAACAAATTATTACAAAAAAATACTGGTTGGGTACAGATGCTTTTGGCAGAGATATGCTAAGCAGAATTATTATTGGTACCAGAGTGAGCATGATGGTTGGGTTAGTGGCTGTAATTATTTCTTTAACCATAGGAATATTATTAGGTGCAGTGGCGGGTTACTATAAAGGAAAAACTGATGCAGCTATTATGTGGTTGATTAATGTTACATGGAGTATTCCAACTTTATTATTGGTATTTGCAATTACTTTGGCTTTGGGTAAAGGTTTTTGGCAAATATTTATTGCGGTTGGTCTTACGCTTTGGGTAAGTGTAGCTCGGTTAGTCCGTGGGCAAGTATTGGCAGTGAAAGAACTTGAATATGTACAGGCTGCAAAGGCATTAGGTTATAAAAACAACCGTATCATTTTTAAACATATTTTACCAAATATCATAGGACCAATATTGGTAGTAGCTGCAGGCAATTTTGCCACTGCAATTATTATTGAAGCCGGATTAAGCTTTCTCGGTATAGGCGTACAACCGCCTCAACCAAGTTGGGGTTTAATGATTAAAGAAAATTATAATTTAATTATTACTCACAATGCCGCACAAGCGCTAATACCTGGCTTTGCTATTATGTTATTGGTGCTGGCGTTTAATTTGGTAGGAACAGCTTTGAGGGATGCAGTGGATACTAAAAGTTAATGGTTAAAGGTTGAAAGTTCCGGGTTAAGCGTTGAGGGTTAAATGAAATCTAACATCTGAAATCTAAAATTCAAAATCTACCTTCAAACTTTTATCTTCGCACAAAATTTCCAAATCATGCTACCTAAGTACAAGAGAATACTATTAAAACTTTCCGGCGAATCGTTAATGGGCGATAAATCTTTTGGTTTAGACCCTGAAGTGCTTACACGCTATGCACAGGAAATAAAGCAGATTACAGAAATGGGTGTGCAAGTAGCAATTGTTATTGGTGGGGGTAATATTTACCGTGGTATGAATGAAGCAGAAACCGGTATTGAAAGGGCACAAGGAGATTATATGGGTATGCTTGCTACTGTAATAAACGGTATGGCTTTACAAAGTGCTTTAGATAAAGTTGGTGTACTTACCAGACTACAAAGCGCTATTAAAATGGAACAAATTGCTGAGCCATATATACGCAGGCGTGCTATGCGACATTTAGAAAAAGGACGTGTCGTTATTTTTGGTGCAGGTACCGGTAATCCTTATTTTACAACAGATACGGCGGGTTCATTAAGAGCTGTTGAAATTAAAGCAGATATAATTTTAAAAGGCACAAGGGTAGATGGTATTTATTCAGCCGATCCTGAGAAAGACCCAACGGCAACTAAGTTTGGAAAAATATCGTTTGAAGAATGCATATCTAAAAACTTAAAAGTAATGGATATGACTGCTTTTACTTTATGCATGGAAAATAATTTACCTATTGTTGTTTTTGATATGAACAAAACAGGTAATTTAATGAGTGTAGTTATTGGTGATAAAACAGGAACATTGGTGAGTTAACATTTTTAATATTATAAAAGCCTGCATTCAATAATGCAGGCTTTTTTTTTAAATGACTTTTCGCCTTTACAAACCATCTAGAAAGGTTCTTATATTTTGCAAAGATCTTTTCACAGGTACAATATTTATTTCTTGTGTTGGTGTGCCGTTTATAGAAATAGCGGTAGTAGTTTGTAAAGTACCCAGGTAATAATCTCCTCCCTGCTTAGAAATTATTACAATTGTTATCGGCTTATTTATAGGGAGCGATGTAGATACAAATTTTCTTGAAGCCACATTTGCAGTAAAACCTGCTACAGATTCCATACTATTAAATGAAACGAATGCAATGGTATTTGTGTTGGTATAATTAGCGGGTAATTTTAATGAAAGAGTTGTTTGAGCAATACCTACAGTATCGAGCAAATGTGCTGTTTGCACATATTGCAATTTATTTGTTTGAACTTCGTATCCATTAGCAGTTACAAACGATTTATTAAATGCAGTATCATTATTTTGTACCCATCTTACAAAAAAACCTGTTGCACTATCTAATACTGCATTGTAAATAATATTGTTTTGTGATGGTGCATTGTTAGAAAACCTTACCGTAAGTTTATTGCCTTGCGAAACCATAATATCATCGTTGTTATTTTTCAACCCCAAAAAGAATGTGCCGCCAGTTACCAATAATCTTCCATTAATTGTAGTGGGCAAACCCATAGCAATAAAATCTCCCTTTTTTTGAACAAGTAATGTTTCTCTTTTTACTATTCCTACCGGCATTGTGCCATTATTTTTTGTTAATCCATTTGCGGGAATAGTAAGGGAAATATTGCCTGATGAAAAAACAATACCAGCATTAGAGTAAGAAAAACTATCTCTTATTTTTTGTACTCTAAGTTCATTTTTTAACCCAACAATAGCGGCAGTAGGTGGAG
>JANPIF010000326.1:0-1487 GCA_031424845.1 Ferruginibacter sp. | reverse complement strand
GCTGTACCGTCCCAATGTGCAGATACAAACCCACCTTTACTATCTAATATTTGTACAAACTCTTCCCAGGTATTTGCTTCAGTAATATTATCGTTTCTAAAGGTTAGCGCACGGTTATAAATATTTTGCTGAATTTCATCCAGCAAATTTTTCAAATAATCTGCAATTCCATCTAGAGAAATTGTTTGCTTTTCTTTGGTATCTCTTCTTGCTACTTCCACCACATTATTTTCTAAATCACGCATACCAAGCGCAACACGAATAGGTACACCCTTCAATTCATATTCTGCAAATTTCCAACCGGGTCTAGCATTATCACTGTCATCGTATTTTACCCTAATGCCCATTGCTTTTAAAGCATTTATCATGGCATGGGCTTTTTCATCAATCACAGGTTTGCTTTCTTCACCTTTATAAATAGGAACAATAACAACCTGCAACGGTGCAATTCTTGGCGGCATTACCAAACCTTGGTCATCGCTGTGCGCCATTATTAATGCGCCAATCAACCTGGTAGAAACGCCCCAACTGGTAGCCCACACATATTCCAGTTTGTTGTTTTTATCACTAAATTTTACATCAAATGCTTTTGCAAAATTTTGCCCGAGAAAATGGGATGTACCTGCCTGCAATGCTTTACCATCCTGCATCAGCGCTTCTATACAGTAAGTATCTTCTGCACCTGCAAAACGTTCGCTTGCCGTTTTTACACCTTTAATAACCGGCACTGCCATGTATTCCTCCACAAAATCTGCATACACATTTACCATTTTTACCGTCTCATCAATTGCCTCTTGTTTGGTAGCATGCGCTGTATGCCCTTCCTGCCAAAGAAACTCTGCCGTGCGCAAAAATAAACGGGTACGCATTTCCCAACGTACCACATTTGCCCACTGGTTTATTAAAATTGGCAGGTCTCTGTAAGATTGTATCCATCCTTTATAAGTATTCCAAATGATGGCTTCACTCGTTGGGCGAACCACTAATTCTTCTTCCAGTTTTGCTTCAGGATCTACAATTAATTTTCCTTTATTATTTGGATCAGCCTTTAAACGATAATGCGTAACTACAGCACATTCCTTTGCAAAACCTTCTGCATTTGCTTCTTCAGCTTCAAATAAACTCTTTGGAACAAACAATGGAAAGTAGGCGTTAACATGCCCGGTATCTTTAAACATTTTATCTAACTGGTCACGCATGTTTTCCCACAACGCATAGCCGTATGGCTTTATAACCATGCAGCCACGCACAGCTGAGTGATCTGCCAATTGGCTTTTCACTACCAGTTCATTGTACCATTCAGAATAATTATCAGCCCGTTTTGTAAGTTCTTTGCTCATGTTGGTTCTTGTATCTAAATATCTAAAATTTTGTGTCTTGTTTTTGTTTTTGGTAGCCGGGCAAAGAAGCAGCTATGGTCCTCTTCGGTGGCGTCGCACATTTCATCTTCAGCTAAATATTTAGCATTAATTATGCAACATGGTTTG
>JANPIF010000325.1:0-2633 GCA_031424845.1 Ferruginibacter sp. | reverse complement strand
TTCCTGGTTCCCAAGGTCGTCATTTACACTTCCTATATACTTATAAACTGCTGCCAATATATTTTTATCTCCTGTTTTTTCTGCTTTATTTTTTGCATCTTCTAATATAGGTAAACATTCCTTTTTGTTTCCTTTGCTGGTCATCATTTTTACATTCAATAAAATACATTCTATTTCGCCAATTTTATTATTGCTTTTAATGTATAAATTACTCGCATCTTTCAATAATACCTCGGCATTTGTAAACTTATTTTTGGCTATAAAATATTGTGCTTTTGCAAAAACAGCGTCCGCCATTCCTTTACTATAATTATTTTTAGTAGAAAGTATAGTTGCCTGCTTAGCATATTCAAACGTTTTTGTAGAATCTAATGCTGCAAATTCATTGGCTAATAAATTGTATAAATTTGCTTTTGTAGTATCAGAAGTTGTGGTCCGAATTTTTTCAAGTAATTCTACTTCCTTACTTTGAGAATAGGAATATAAATTTATTATTAACAGAAGAGAAAGGCAAAGCGTTTTTCTCATATAAGTTGTGTTAGTTAGTTTAAAAACGGTAGTTTAATTATCCATTCATTATTCCATCAGTCATACGCATGTACAAGGTTCTTAATTTTGGATAATCATTTAAAAGGCGCAGGTGTTTATCTAATGTAGTAATATCACTTCTGGTAGCAGGGCCGGTTTGTACGGTTGATGGAGAATATTTTTGCACCCTATCTGCAGTCTCCTTTATAATTGGCTTCAATAAATCAAAATTTACTTTTTCATCTAAACAAAATTTTTCTGCAATGCTATATAAGTGATTAGTAAAGTTATTTACAATTACTGCACTTGCATGCAATCTTATTCTTTCGTCTGCATTTTGCTCTACAACTTTATTGCTTATGGTGGTTGCAAAGTGTTTTATAAAGTTTAAGGTTTCTGTATTATTTGCTTCAATTAAAAAAGGTATTTCAGGTATTGTTTCCATTTCCTTTCTTAATGATTGTAACGGATATAAAACCCCAAAATTTTTAGAAACCTTTTCAATTATATAAATATTACTGGAGCCTGAAGTATGTACAGCAGGAATATTATTAAAATTAATTTCATTCAATGCTTCTGGCATTGAATTATCTGAAAGTGCTATAATTACAAGTTCAGTATTTAAATCTGGCTTTTCCTTAAAATTAATATAGCTGCAGTTAAATTCATTTGCTAATATATGACCTCTTTCTGCATTTCGGGCTATGAGTTGTTGTATTTGATGTCCATTGTTTATACAAAGTCTTCCCATTATTGTAGCAGTGTTGCCCGAGCCAATCAGAGTAATTCTCATTAAAATTCTTTATAATTTGAGTAGAGATTAAGAGAACAATATAGAATAAATTTCGTAAATATATAAAACAACTTAACTAAAATTCTAACTTGCAATTACATTTAGAACTTTTAAATGTTGCTATTTTCAATTTTAATTTAATATTGCACAATACTCTGCTTGTTATTAATATATAAAATAGAAAGGAAAATATAAATTTTCAAAAGCTTAGAGTAATATAAAAAAAATTATGGCAAAGAACTTATTAATAGTGGAGTCTCCGGCAAAAGCAAAAACGATTGAAGGTATTTTGGGTAAAGATTTTGAAGTGAAAAGTTGTTTTGGTCATATCAGGGATTTGGAAAAGAATGATATGGGAATAGACGTGAATAATAATTTTATTCCAAAATATATAATCCCTGCAGAAAAAGATAAAGTGGTGAAAGATTTGATTAGCGCAGCAAAAAAATCAGATGAAGTATGGTTAGCTTCCGATGAGGACCGTGAAGGGGAAGCCATTAGTTGGCATTTGGCCGAGGTTTTAAAATTAGTTCCTTATACTACAAAACGAATTGTTTTTCATGAAATAACTAAGCCCGCTATACAAAAAGCAGTTGCAAATCCTCGTCTTATAAACATGAACTTGGTAAATGCACAGCAGGCACGTCGTGTGGTTGATCGTATTGTTGGTTTTGAATTAAGCCCGGTTTTATGGAAAAAAATTGGTATGCAAGGGGGCTTAAGTGCAGGCAGAGTACAAAGTGTAGCCGTAAAATTAATTGCAGAAAAAGAAAGAGAAATAAACCAGTTCACTGCAATAAGCAGTTTTAAAGTAGAGGCATTATTAGGTGCTACAGATTTAAATGAAAGGACCGTTCATTTTAAAGCAGAAGGAGCAAAGTTTGACCAACAACAAAATGCAGAACAGTTTTTACAAACTTGTATTAGGGCAGATTACACTGTAAAAGATATACAAGTAAAACCAGGCAAACGTACACCGGCTGCACCGTTTACCACATCTACCCTGCAACAGGAAGCAAGCAGAAAGCTTGGGTACGGGGTAAGTAAAACCATGTTGTTAGCGCAAAAACTGTATGAAAGTGGTAAAATAACCTACATGAGAACAGATAGTGTAAACCTTGGTGAAACAGCCATGGATGCTATTAAGAAAGAAATAAACAGCAGTTTTGGCGATAAATATTTACAGGTAAGAAAGTATAAAAACAAAAACGAAAGTGCTCAAGAGGCGCATGAAGCTATTCGCCCGACTTACATGGATGCACGTGCTGTGGCTGACCAGGATTTGAATAGGTTATATGAGCTTATTTGGAAA
>JANPIF010000324.1:0-6631 GCA_031424845.1 Ferruginibacter sp. | reverse complement strand
CATTAAACAACCCACATGCCTTATTTGGGGTAAAAATGATAATGTAACACCACCATTTGTGGGTGAAGAATTTCAAAAATTAATACCAAACAGCGAACTGCTTTTTATTGACAAATGTGGCCATGCACCAATGATGGAAGTACCAGAAGAGTTCAATAATATATTAAGTACTTTTTTGAGTAAAATAAATACTCCTGCAACGGTTTAACTATTTCTTTTGTCATATTACCATCTACAATGAAGTTGATTTTGTATCTTGATAATAATAATTCCGCCCATGCTTACAAAAGATCTCATAAATAATAATATTCCCAGGCTACAATTACAAGATAGTGTGGCTAAAGCATTGCAACTTATCAACGATTTTAAAATAACCCACTTACCTGTAGTTGCAGAAGATACCTATTTAGGACTTATAAGTGAAGATGATTTGCTGGATGCAGAAGATGCAAAATTGCCTATTGAAGTTTTGCAAGAAAACTTTATAAATGCAGCAGTACCAAATGATGTGCATTTTTTAAATGCTGTGAGCAGCAGTATTAAATTTGATACAACAGTTGTTCCCGTTATTAATAATGAAGATGAGTTTGAGGGTGTGATAACAACTACTGATCTTTTAAAAACACTGGGCAATTTTGCAGGTGCAGATGAAATAGGTGGAATAATTGTTTTAGAAATGGAAAGACCACAATTTTCAATATCTGAAATAAGCAGAATAGTAGAAAGCAATGACTCTACAGTTTTGCATTTGAACACTACAGTGAATGCAATTACTGGTTTACTCACCGTAACACTTCATATTAATAAAAGAGAAATTGCATCTATCATTGCAAGTTTTGAAAGATATGAATATGATGTGGTTTACTCTTTTGGCAATGAAAAATTTGAAAATGAATTCAGCAGTAACTATCAAAATTTAATGAACTATTTAGATATATAAATAAGGCATGCAAAACGTTTTTCTGTTGCTTTGCGTACATAACATAAAATACTTAACAGCTACAGATAAATGAAAACAATATTTAAAGCTATTCTCTTCAGTATTTTTTTTCTATTCTTACAATCCACTGTTTCTTCTCAAATTTTAATCGACAGCAGTACAAAGGTTGTTGCTGTTGCAGATACATTTAATGGAATAAAAATTTCTTCCATTATAGTAACCGGTAATAAGCATACCAAAGAATATATAATTTTAAGAGAAGTACCTTTTAAAGCCGGAGATACATTAAATAAAAATGGGCTTTCAGAAATCTTAAAGCAAGCTCGCAACCAGGTGTATAATATCAACCTGTTTACAGAAGTAATAATGGATTCTATTCCATTACCAGATTCTTCTTTACAAGTAAATATAAAAGTAAAAGAGCGTTGGTATATTTTTCCCACACCACAATTTCAATTGTTTGACAGAAATTTTAAGGAGTGGATAAAAACATACAATGCAGATTTTGACCGGGTGATATATGGATTAAAATTTGTTCATTATAATTTCAGCGGAAGAAGAGATCAGTTAAGAATATTTTTATTAAATGGATATGCCCGTAATATTTCTGCAAGTTATAGTGCGCCCTATAGCAACTCTAAGCTTACAGAAGGTTTTGGTGTATCAGCAGGCTTTACTCAAAACCGAGAAGCCGGTTTTATTTTAACTGACTCCAACAAATTAAGAAACTACCGAAAAGAAGGTTTTGTAAGAAGTAGTTTTAATGCATCGGTTGGTTATTCAAAAAGAAAAGGTTTTTTTAAAACTACAGGCATTGGCATAGGTTACAATTATGTAAATATTGATGACAGTGTTTTAACTTCTAAGTATAATCCTACCTATTTTAATGATCAAAACAACAAACAACACATTTTTGATGTAGGCGTTAGTGTTTCATATACCAATACCAATAACAACAATTATCCGCAAAAAGGTGTTATATATAATTACGGTATAGGTAAAAGAGGGCTAAGTTTTAGAGGTGGTATAAATGCATTAACACTGTCTGGTTCCTTCTCTAAGTTTTATACACACAAACGAAACTGGTTTAGCGTAATTCAAACTTCAGCATTATTAAGATTACCATTTGAGCAAGCATTTATAAATAGACGTGCAGTAGGTTTTGGCTCATTAAGCTTGAGGGGTTTGGAAGTATATATAGTAGATGGAGTAGCGGCAGCAGTTTCAAAATACACATTAAGTAAAAAACTTGTTTCTTTTAAAATCCCCATTCCTTTTAAAATTAAATCGTTGTCAAATATTCCTGTTTCAATATTTGCAAAAACATTTACTGATGTAGGTTATAGTTATTTACCAAATAAATATTACAGTATATTAAACAATAAATTATTGTATACCGGCGGTTTTGGTTTAGATTTACTTACTTTTTACGACATTGTTTTTAAGGTAGAATATAGTTTTAACCAGCTTGGAGATAGAGGATTTTTTGCAAGAGGCAAAGGAGGTTATTAAGCCGTTAAAATTTGCAACAATTTTTATAATGAGAATAGCAATATATAGTAGAGGCTTAGAGAATAATCAACTACAGGATATAGAACTCTTGTTAACAGAACTGGAACGTTACGGTGCTGAACCCGTTTTTTTTCAAGATTTTTTTAATCTTTTTTATTCTGCCATAAAAATCCCAGGCAAATATTCCACTTTCAATTCCGGTGAAGATTTAGATTTATCTATAGATTGTTTAATAAGCCTTGGCGGCGATGGTACATTGTTAGATACTGTAACCTTGGTAAAAGATTCGGGCATTCCGGTGTTGGGAATTAACTACGGCAGGCTTGGTTTTTTAGCAAGTATTGGTAAGGAAGAATTACACTCCGCACTAAATGCGCTCGTTCATAGAAAGTATGTATTGGATAAGAGAACACTCTTGCATTTAGATGCTGATGTACCCATTTTTGATGAGATGCCTTACGCACTCAATGAATTTACATTGCATAAAAAGGATACATCACCCATGATAAAAATTCATACTTATCTTAATGGTGAATTTTTAAATACTTATTGGGCAGATGGATTAATTGTAGCAACACCTACCGGCTCTACCGGTTATTCATTAAGTTGTAATGGCCCTGTAGTTTTTCCAGATAGTGCAAGTTTTGTAATAACTCCTGTAGCCCCACACAACCTTAATATTCGTCCTATAATAGTTCCTGATAACACCATCGTTTCTTTTGAAGTAGAAGGGCGTACAGATGGATTTTTATGTACGCTCGATAGCAGAAGAGAACTAATATCTAAAGAGATACAACTTGCGGTAAAAAAAGAAACATTTGGTATAAACCTAATACGCCTCAACGAAAATAATTTTTTGCAAACGCTGCGCAATAAATTATCGTGGGGTTTAGATAAGCGCAATTAATTATGCCGCTAAAAAGAAAAAAAATACAACGGGCTTTTATTATTTATTGGGTATTGCTTGCATACATAGTAGCAGCACTTGTATGGTGGTTCATAGCGCTAAGCAGGCAAAATGAACAAATGAGTATTTACAAGATTCAGGATTTAAGAACTGATGATTTTTTGTATAAAGAAAAATACGAGAAGGTAATAAAATATAGAAATACCAAAACTACACAGTATTTAGGCGAAGGCGGTACATTTTTATTGCTGATTTTAGCAGGGGCTATTTTTGTTTTTCGTGCAGTACGTAGAGAATTAAGAACAAATGCAGAACAGCAGAATTTTATGATGGCCATTACCCATGAATTAAAAACACCCATAGCCGATACAAAACTTAATTTAGAAACTTTACAAAAACAAAAACTTGCAGAAACACAGCAGCAAAAATTGCTGAACAATACACTGCAGGAAACCAACAGGCTAGATACTTTATGCAACAACTTATTACTCTCCTCACAAATTGAAGGCGGCGGCTACAACGCTTCTTATGATGAACAAAATTTTTCTTTATTGGTAGATGAGTGTGTGAATGAATGTATCATCAGATATCCAAAAAGACAGATCGAAAAAAATATACAATCAGATATTTTTGTAAACGGAGATAAGTTTTTATTGCAGATTGCCATTAATAATTTATTGGAAAACGCCATCAAATATTCACCTAAAGAAAAAACGATTGAAGCTCAATTACAAAAAACAAATAACAATGCTGTGCTGAAAATAATTGATGAAGGCCCCGGAATATCTGAAGCAGAAAAACAAAAGATTTTTGAAAAATTTTATAGAACAGGAAACGAAGCTACAAAAAGAGCAAAAGGAACTGGTTTAGGCCTTTACCTTACAAGTAAAATTGCCAAAACCCACAATGGGAATATTGCAATAGAAGATAACCCAAAAGCAGGAAGTATCTTTGTTTTTTCGTTAAAAGCGGAAGCATAAAAAATTAAAAATGGCAACTAAGAAATTTTCAATTTTATTGGTAGAAGATGAAGAGAACTTGCACGAAGCTTTAAAGCTTAATTTAGAACTGGAAGGATATGAAATAAGTAGTAGCTATGATGGTGCCCAGGCTCTAAAAATGATAGCGCAAGAACATTTTGATTTAATCATACTGGATGTTATGCTTCCTGAAATTGATGGCATTACTGTTTGTGAAACCATCCGATTGAATAATACAGAACTTCCTATTTTAATTTTAAGCGCAAAAAACAGCAGTGCAGACAGGGTACTTGGTTTAAAAAAAGGTGCAGATGATTACCTTACCAAACCTTTTAATTTAGAAGAACTTTTATTGAGGGTTGATAAGCTCATTAAAAAAAGCGAACAAATTTCTACCAAACAACCTTTGCCAGATATTTATCAGTTTGGAAAAAATAAAATTGATTTTAAAGCAGCAGAATCATTTAATAAACTTGGGGTAAAATTTGAGCTCACTAAAAAAGAGCTTATGCTCTTAAAACTTTTAATAGAAAACAAAAACGAAGTAGTAACAAGAGAGAAAATTTTACAAGCCGTATGGGGATACAATGTTTACCCTACAACTCGAACTATTGATAATTTTATTTTAAATTTTCGTAAGTATTTTGAAGAAGACAGTAGAAACCCACGGTATTTTCATTCTGCCAGAGGTGTAGGTTATAAGTTTACAGATTAACCAATTTTTGAACCAAGTGACTGCACAATATTTTGTGCCCTTGCATACATTTCATTAATGGCTTCATTTCTTTCAAAAGGTGTGTACAATTGCCATTCAATATCTTGGATAAGACTATTTGTTTGTAAAATAGTATCATTATCTATACCGGCTTTATCCATTACTACACTCAATGTTTTGCTATTTATATTTGCTACAGGAAGATTAAACCGTTTAGATAAATAGCTTTTTATTTCTTCATTTATAATTGCATAAAATGATTCGCATTCATTTTTAAAAAGGCAATCTTCCGTTTTTGTCAGTTGATTTTCTTGTGTAAAAATGATGGGTTCTATTGTATGTTCAACTTTATTGTCGACAGTTATATTTTTTAAACTTTTATCTTTTGTCTCTTTGGTCATTCCAAAAATTAAAACCGCAATAATAACTCCTACAATAAGCAAAATAATTAACCACCTTTTTTCAAAAATCGAATCTAAAAAAGGTAATTCTTTTTTATTATTTACTGCCAATTTTTCTTTTGCTAATTCACCATTACCGGTGCCCTTAGTAACGTTAAATTGAATATTACCAGTAGTTAATTTTTTGTAGGTGCCCGATCCCGGATCAAAAAAACTAAAATTAATTATTGGAATTTGATAAGCACCTTCTTTATCTACTGAAAATGGAATTTCAAAAGTTTTACTACCACTAATTGGTATTGATTTGTTATCTGTATTATCTGTAAGTTTTGTATCGAACACTTCAAAGTTTGATGGCCATGCAATATCTGGGAGAGTGAGCAGCTGCATATTTCCACTACCGGTTATGGTAATAAAAAGTTTGCCCGTTTCATCAGTAGAAATGGTATTTTTTTGAAGAGATGTTTCAATGGTAAAGTTTCCTACAGCACCTTTAAAACCTTCTGGCTTCCCGGTTTCAGGCAACGGTTTTACATGTATGGTAATTGGTTTGCTGCTAAGCGTTACTGTTTCTGTAACCATTGCATTTGGGTCTATATAATAATTATTCACATTGTTGCCGCTGTATTTTATGAAAGTAATTCTATTGTCTAACGATGCAGATTCCAATTCTGTTTCCCCTGCTTGTAATGGATATAATTGTGCTTTGCGAATTGTATATACATTGTACGATCTGCCATTTAATTGCTCTGTTGACACAATGGTTGGATCATTTTGTTGCATCATTTCTACCACTGAAAACCCATTGAAAGAAGGGTTTTTTGAAAGGCTGCTTTCGCTTCGCAAACGAGAATATAATTTATAGGTTGCTAGCAAAGGTTCGCCTACATAGCATGAAGTTTTATTACACTGCAACTTCAATTGCATATTCTTGCTTACTTTCTCAGGAATATTATCTCCTTTGCGTAAAATATAATCACTGAACTGCACATCTCTTTGAGGCTCATTAAACGGATCCATACCAGACAGCAACGATTGCATTGGAGCATTTGCATTATTATTCTGCTGTCCATTTCCGGATGATTTTTTACTTACAACAACATTTACATTATTGCTTTTAAAAGTGCGGCCATTTACCAAAGCGGTAGCTCCATTAATTTTATATGAACCCGGTTT
>JANPIF010000323.1:0-3476 GCA_031424845.1 Ferruginibacter sp. | reverse complement strand
ATGTTTTGGTAAGAGCATCGCCGGTTGCTACGTTTATAGCGGTACCTGATGTTTGTTTAAATGGTGGACCTGTTACGCTTTCCCAAGGTACTGCCTCAGGTGGAACAGCCGTTTATACAGGCCCGGGGGTAACTTTTGCCGGCGGTGTTTACACATTTAATCCGTTAGCTACTGGGGTAGTTTTGGGTACAAATAACAGTGTTGTTTATACCGTTACATCTCCTGCAGGTTGCGATTCGGCCAAAGTGCAGCAAATAAAAGTATTGGCGCCGCCTGTAGTAAATACATTTACCACGGTTGGTAATCTTTGCCATAACAATTCTATTACTTTTCAAAATACAACAACCAATGGCGATGGTACTATTGTAAAATGGATTTACAATTGGAACGATGGCTCGCCAATTCAAACAATGACGACAGGTGCTAGTGTAACACATACATATACTACAACAGGTTCTCATACTGCAACACTTACACTGGAAACGGGTTATGGTTGTAGGAATGTTCCATTCCCTGTAACCTTTACAGTAAACCCATTACCTATTCCAAATTATACCTTTAATAATTCTGTTTGTTTGCCTTCAGCTAATGTTGTGTTTACAAATACTACACCTAATGTAGGCAGCAATACTTATCAGTGGAGTTTTGAGTTGCCTTCAACAGCGCCTGCAAATACGAGTACGTTAACAAATCCGACTCATACTTATACATCACAAGGGCCATTTAATACTCATTTAATTGCTACCAATATTGCAACTGGTTGTAAAGACTCTACTGCAATTATAGTTATCAATTCAAATACTATTCATCCTGCACCGGTATTGCAGTTTAATAATATACCGGATGTTTGTTTAAACAATGGCACAGTTTCCTTTGCAGGCCTTGCAAGCGAAACAAGTGGAATAGCCGGTGGCCCAGGTATATTTACCTGCGCACTTACACCCGCAGCTATTTCTGCAAACGGTACATTTAATCCACTCATTGCGGGAGTTGGTACACATACTATTACTTATACATGGACATCAACCTTTAACTGTCCAACATCTATAAACAAAACTGTAAAAGTATTGGCACCTCCTGTTGTAAACACCTTCACTACACTGGGGAACAGATGTGAAAACAATGCTATTACTTTTCAAAATACAGTAACCCAAGGTGCAGGAACTATAAATACATGGGTATATGATTGGGGAGATGGAACACCCAATACTACCGCTACCAATGGTAACGATGTAACGCATACTTATTTGTTACCGGGTACTTATACTGCCACATTATTAGTTATAACTGATGGATTGTGTAAAAGCGCTCCACCACTTCCTTTGCAGGTAGTTGTAAACCCATTGCCAAGGCCTGACTTTACCTATACTGACACAACATGTTTACCACAGGCCACAGTAATATTTAAAAATACAACACCTAATGTTGGTAACTGGGCTTATAACTGGAATTTAGATTTCCCATCTACTTTGCCTGCAGACCAAAGTACACAAGTAACCAATGTTACATATACATACACTTCGCTTACACCTGCGCATAGTGTAAAACTAACGGCTACGTCAGGTACTACAGGTTGTACTTTTTCTATAACCAAACCAATTACAAGTATTCACCCTGCACCAACAGCAAGTTTTAATTTTAATAAAGCCAGTGTTTGCTTGGCGCAAAATGTAACAGTGATAGACAACAGTACATTTGCAGACGGAGGTCCTTTAAGATGGTCATGGAACTTTGGCGAAAGCACGAATAACCAACTTGGCCAAAATCAGCCACCATACACTTATGCTACTGCAAATACGTTTAATGTAAAACTTACTATTACCAATAGTTTTGGTTGTACTGATGATACGGTGAAAACATTTATTGTATACCCTTACCCGGTGGTAAATGCAGGTCCAGATGATTTTGTATTGGAAGGTGGTTCTATTCCACTTGCTGCAACTGCTACTGGTAACAATCTTTCTTATTTATGGACTGCAATACCTTCACCAACATATTTAAGTTCGAATATTATTCTAAATCCAATATCTACCCCTATTGTAGATGTAACTTACAAACTCACCGTAACGGCACAAGGTAATTGTGTAAAAGCTGATAGTGTGTTTATTAAAGTACTTAAATTTCCTGAAATACCCAATACATTTACACCTAATGGTGATGGTATTCACGATTTCTGGGAGATAAAATATCTATTTACATATCCAGGCAATAGGGTACAGGTGTTTACAAGAACAGGTCAGTTGGTATTTGAAAGCAAGGGTTATGCTAAGCCATGGGATGGAAATATGAATGGAAAATCTTTGCCTTTTGATACATATTATTATATCATTGAGCCGGGCAGTGGCAGAAAACCAGTTACAGGATATGTGACTATTGTGAAATAACTATTGCTTGCCTGCAGGCAAGTATTCGGCAAAAAAGGAAAAATAAAAATCAGGCAACAACTCATTTAATAAAATGATTTAATGCCCTTGAAAAAAATTAAGTAAACTCAACTAGTGTTGTTAATTATAAAGTAACCATTGACAATTCACCATTGACGGTTCACTAAAACACTTGTTGCAAAAAATATACATCGGATGAAAAAAATATTTACGGTTATATTATTGATCGTATCAGTACAATTGGTGCTAGCGCAAGCAAAACCTGCATTTACTCAATATGTATTAAATAATTATATTTTGAACCCAGCATTGGCTGGTATTGAAAATTATACCGACATAAAAACGAGTTTTAGAAACCAGTGGACAGGCATTAAGGGTGCACTGGTTACTTCATACTTAAGTTTGCAGGCGCCTATTGGCAAATCTGATTACCGCACAAGCTCTACCTCTAATGCTGTACCCGGCGAAAACCCACGTGGTAAACAATATTGGCAGGAATATACTGCACCTGATCCTCACCATGGAATTGGCTTTTATGCCATGAGCGATAAAGCAGGTTATATAAACAGATGGACAATTTCAGGATCTTATGCTTACCACAGACCGCTTGGGGTAAAAACAACTTTGGCTGCAGGTTTTAATGCAGGCATTTCAGGAATAAGTTTAGATGCTACCAAAGCAACCTTTTCTGATCCAAACAATGATCCTGCTATTGGCGTAGCGGCGGGTGAATTAAAAAAAGTAAAGCCAGAAATAGGAGCGGGGCTTTGGTTATATTCTGCAAGATATTTTGCAGGTGTTTCTGTTTTAAATATTGTACCGGGCAAAGCCAAGTTTACAAAGAATGATAAATATGGTACTTATTATACACCAAATTATTTTGCCACTGCAGGCTATCGTTTTTCGTTGGGAGAAGATTTTACTTTGATACCTTCTGTAATGATGCAATACTGGGAGCCACAATTAACGGGTGTGCATTTTACTACCAAATTACAATATATGGATAAAGCGTGGGTAGGTGGAAGTTATCGCCATTCAGATTTTTTAGCCGGTTATTCAGGTTTGGCCGGGTTTAATATTTCAAATACTTTA
>JANPIF010000322.1:0-2740 GCA_031424845.1 Ferruginibacter sp. | reverse complement strand
ATGGAATTGAGTGTACTAAAAGTATTGAATGACAAAGAGGTTTTAATGCGGGTTACACTTGGTGGCGTGCTTACACCAAAAAAAGGGGTGAACTTACCAGATAGTGCACTCACCATGCCATCAATGACCGAAAAAGATTTTGAAGATCTAGAATTTATTATAGAGCACAAACTTGATTGGGTGGCACTTTCCTTTGTAAGAAAAGCTGAAGATATTATTAACCTAAAAAAGATTTTAAAAGAAAATAGCAGCAAAATAAAAGTAATTGCAAAAATTGAAATGCCTGAGGCTTTAAAAAATCTTAGGGATATTATCGTAGAGAGTGATGCTGTAATGGTTGCCCGTGGAGACCTTGGAGTAGAAATACCCATTGAACAGGTACCTGTCGTACAAAAAGATATTATCAGAAAATGTATGCATCGTGCAAAGCCCGTGATTGTGGCTACGCAGATGATGGAGAGCATGCTAGACCGCACAAAGCCAAACAGAAGTGAAGTAAGTGATGTAGCCAATGCAGTACTAGAAGGTGCAGATGCAGTAATGCTTAGCGGGGAAACTGCTACAGGCTTATACCCTACTTTGGTTGTAGAAACCATGAGTAAAATAATAATGGAAGTAGAAAAAACGGTGTACGATTATGATCGTGATGATATACTTACACCACAACCACACTCTCCTTCTTTTGTAAGCGATGCCATTTGTTACAGCGCTTGTAAATTGGCTAAAGATGGACAAGCATCTGCTTTAATAGGAATGACACAAAGTGGATACACTGCATTTATGTTAAGCAGTTATCGCCCAAAATCTCCATTGTATATTTTTAGCAAAGAAAGAACCTTGATAAGCCAATTAAGTTTAAGCTGGGGAGTACGGGCATTTTATTATGGCGAAGAAGAAAGCCTTGATGATATTATTTTTGACCAGTTAGATATTCTTAAAGAAAGAGGATATATTAAAAAAGATGATATTGTTGTAAATACTGGAAGCACCCCCGTAGCCATGCATTTACCTACAAATATTATTAAAATAACTAAGGTGGAATAGCATTCATTTTTAAAATTACAAAAGGAGTTGATTTATTCAACTCCTTTTTTTGTGGTATAATTTTGTACTATTATTAAGTAAATTTTATTTACCGAATACCTTTTTCAAAATATCTGTAACCTGTGCTGCCGGGTCTTTGCGTATTTTGGCTTCTTGCAAACTTATATTGTAAAACATTCCTTCAAGCGCTTTGCCTGTTACGTAATTGCTTAAATCTGTTTCAACTTTTTGTTGAGAAAACATATTGTATTTAGAAAATACCTGGTTCCAATATTTATCTGCATTTACCTGCTTTAAAGAGTTTTCAATTACCGGACGCATTTTTTCTGTAAGAGTTGCGGTAGTGGTTCTTTTTAAAAATTCAGTAGCCGCATTATTGTTACCTCTTAAAATGTTTAATCCATCAGTAAGGGTCATTTGCTTAATAGCTGTAAGAAATATAGCGCCTACCTGTCCAGCAGCATTTTCGGCAGCAGTGTTCATAGATAAAATTGCTTTATCTACCAATGCACCTGCTCCCATACTGCGTAACGTTTTTTCTGCTTTTAAAGCTTCAGTAGGCATAATTATTTTAATGGCTTCATTTTTAAAATATCCCCCAGTGGTACTCAATGTTTTTGAAGTGGTATCTGTAGCAACTCTAAGTGCTTCTTTTAAACCGTTTACAATATCATCGTTGCTTAAACCTTTACCGGCGCCACCACTTTTAATGGATGATAAAATACTTTTGCTGCTGTCTTTATTTGTGGTGGCTTTTTTAATTTTATCAAAAATGCCTTGGGCAAAAATATTTTGTACAGAAATTAATATAACTAATAATAGAAAAAGTTTTTTCATAGATGTTTTTTGTATAAGACTACAAAGTAATAAATAAACATGCTAATGAGGGGTTAAAAAAATAGTTGTTGAAATATATGGGAGAATAATATGCATCTATTAAAGTTGAATAAAGAAAACATGATGAAGGGCTGCGGTGGACTGAGCGATGTGCCGTTGTGAATGCATGCGCCGCAAGGTGCATATGCATACACAACGGTACGGTACAGTAAAGGAGAACGAACAAATGTTGAGCAATGCATAAAAGCTAACAGCCCCAAACCATTTTAAAAATTTACTTTATTATTGTACTTTAAGTAAAACCAACAAAATGAAAATAGCAGTATTGGGCGCAGGCATGGTAGGCAGAACAATTGCAACAGATTTATCGAAAAATTTTATAGTGACTTCTTTTGATAAGGATGCACATAATTTAGAAATTTTAAGAACCGCATCAAAGGTACAGTGCGAAATGGCAGATTTAATGTTGTATGAAAATTACAACGAACTGCTAAAAGAGTTTGATTTGATAGTATGTGCAGTGCCTGGTTTTATGGGATACAAAACTTTGGAAGCTGTAATTAATGCCGGCAAAAACGTAGCGGACATTTCATTTTTTCCGGAAGATGGCTTGCAACTAGATACGCTGGCAAAAGAAAAAAATGTAACCGCTATTATAGATTGTGGTGTGGCCCCCGGCATGAGCAATTTAATATTGGGTTACCATAATTCATTAATGAAAATTGATAGTTTTGAGTGCTTGGTTGGTGGTCTCCCTAAAAAACGTGTGAAGCCTTTTGAATACAAAGCGCCGTTTTCTCCGATAGATGTAATTGAAGAATATACAAGGCCTGCACGGTATGTGGAGAATGGTTTTGTG
>JANPIF010000321.1:0-5275 GCA_031424845.1 Ferruginibacter sp. | reverse complement strand
CGAATGCCATAACTATAAATTTAAAAAATGAAATAAAATTTGGTTATCAAGTAAAAATTAATACAATATTTTCGTATTTCTTTATTCTGGCGACATATTTACGAATACTGTGCCAAAAATAGTAAAACGATATGTTAATGCGTTTAACAGATTGATATTAAATAAATTATGAGTGTAGAAAAAATTATTGGAAGTTGGAAGAAAAAAACCTTTAAACCAGTTTATTGGTTAGAAGGAGAGGAGGAATATTATATAGACCAAGTAATAGATTTTGCAGAGCATGAATTGTTACCGGAAGCAGAAGCAGAATTCAACCTCACAGTTTTTTATGGTAAAGATGCAGATTGGGCTGCAGTAATAAATGCATGCAGACGATACCCAATGTTTGCAGAAAAACAAGTGGTTGTTTTGAAAGAAGCGCAGCACATGAAAGACATTGATAAGTTGGAAGGTTATATTGCTTCACCTTTAGCTACAACTATTTTTGTGGTGGGCTTTAAGGCAAAGGGAGTTGATAAGAGAACTAAGTTGTATAAAATTTTACAGACAAATGCGGAAGTGCTTACCACCAAAAAAATAGCCGAGGGTAAAATGCAGGAATGGATTGTAGAACTTGCAAAAAGCAAAGGCTATACTATTCAACCAAAATCTGCATCGCTTTTAGAAGAGCATACAGGAAATGACCTTAGTAGAATTGCCAATGAAATTGATAAACTCTCGGTAAATCTTCATCATAAAAAGACCATTGATGATGATGATATTGAAAAATTTATTGGCATTAGTAAAGAGTACAATGTGTTTGAATTACAGGCTGCCATTGCAAAAAAAGACCTGGCAAAATCTATAAAAATTATTAATTATTTTGATGCAAATCCCAAAGCTGGTGCCATACAAATGGTACTACCGGCACTATACGCTTATTTCAGTAAAATTTATGCTGTATATGGAATGAATGATAAAAGTGATGCTGCACTAAAACCACTATTCTATTTTAATCCTGTATCTCTTTCTCAGGCCAAAGATGCCATGAAAAATTATGGTTATGGTGGTATTGAAAAAATGCTGTTGCTATTGCATCATTACGATCTTAAAAGTAAAGGCGTAGGTGATAGTGGAACACCTGGCTCAATGTTAATGAAAGAAATGGTCGTTAAGATAATGCTCGGTGAAAATTAAGAATATGGAGAAAATAAAGTGCTGTATATATTTACCGTTAAGAAGCTGTTGCATTTACTCTCGTTTTCCACTTACCACTTCTCAAATACAAAAATGACATAACAAAAATTGCTGTCCAGTAAATAAACTCATTGCTCCAAGCCATAGCAAGCGAAATGTATTTTACTTTCATAAAGTAAAAAGTGTAAGTCATGTAGAGTGTAATAGCACCAATTTCTATTTTTAAATTCATTTGCGTTTTACCGGTACCTGTTACACCATTCAACCAAATATTGGCAATGCTCATAAATATAATTCCTAATGACACCATTCTTATTACTGAAATACCTTCTTCTATAAAAATTTCACTTTGCCCAAATAAACTAAAAAACACCTCGGGATAAATATTTAAAATTAATACAGGTACAACAGCAAAAGCTATACTCCAATACATAATTTTGGTAATGGCATAAATGATTTCATCTTCTCTTTTTTGCCCCATTAAATTACTTACCATGGTATTGCAGGTGCTTGCAAATGCCCAAATAAAAACACCAGCTATTCCAAAAACATTACGCATTACATTACTAATAGCTTTTGCATTAGTTCCTCTACCTTCCAGCAATAAAAAGAAGATAAGCCACGTAGTTACACTTATTACGTATTGAGCTACCAAAGGCAAAGAAACCTTCAAAATCTGTTTGCTTATTTCCTTATTATAGTGCAAGTTTTGCAGTAAGCCATATCGGTTTTTTAATCCGGTAAATATGAGTACACAGCAAACCACCAACATGCCGGTACATTCAGCAATGATAGATGCCACTGCCGCACCATTAAAACCCATTACCGGAAAACCCCCATGACCAAAAATTAAAAAATAATCGAAAATTATATTTACGAGGGCTTCGCAAATAAAGGCAATCATTAAATACCTGCTGTTGAGCGATGCTACTAAAAAGGCATTGCCCATCTGAAAAAGATACAAAAATGGCAATCCAAGAATTCTTATTTTTAAAAAACTCATTTCCTGTGGGTAAGCTGCGGCATCTGCTACCTGTTTCATTATTAGCGGCGCTACCAGCCAGGTAAACAAAATTCCTACTGCTGCAAACTGCAAACTTATACGTATGCCCTGTGATAATATTATTTTAAATTTTTCGGGATTGCCGCTGCCGGCGTTGTTTGAAAATACACTTTGCATAGCATTATTCAACCCGTGACCAGCCACAGCAAATATTAAATAAAATACCCCTGTTATACCAGCATTACCCAATGCTTCTTCGCCTACCTGCCCTAAAAATATACTGTTTATAAGCATATTTAATTGTGGTATAAGTATAGAAAGCGTTATTGGTAGTGCAATAGAAAGTATTTGCTTGTTGTTTACCTGAACCTTTAAATCATTAAATGTTGCACCACTTTCCATATGTAAGCAAAAATATCTTATTTTGCCTGCCTAAATTCAGGCTTTGAAAATTGCATTTAAATTTCCACCGGTTAACAATAATTTTTCTGATCTCCATTTATTGGTAGAAGCAGGTAAAGAAGATATATCATTTCTTATTTTCTCAAAAAATCCTTTGTCATTACAGGGATTATATTCCTATAATTTAAACAAATCTATTTCCCATGAGGAATATGTAATTGGTATAAAAAATATACTGTCGCAGGAAGATGTTTTAACGCAACCATTTGCATCAGTAAATATTTTTTACAATTTTAATGCGTCCACATTAATTCCTACAGAATATTTTATTGATGAAGAAAAAAGCAATGTTTGCGATGTAATGTTTGGGCAAGATAAAGCATCACTTTGTTTTCAGGAAAATGTAAAAGGTCATCATATAAAATTGATATACCGAGTGCCACATAAAGTGTATGAAACACTTAATGATGTATATCCAAAAAATACTTTCGCTCATTCAACTTCGGAACAAATTAATTTAATAACAAATAACAGCGACACGCTTCAATGCATTATTTACCATGCAAGCATTAAAGTTTTGTTTCTTAAAGAAGGTAAAATACAACTGGTTCAATATTTTGATTATGAAACTCCAGCAGATGTTTGTTACCATCTTTTAAATATTTGTGAGCGTTTTCAAGTTCCTGCTTCATCTATCCATTTATCAATAAGCGGCATGGTTGATAAAGATTCCAGTCTCTTTACCGAAGTGTATAAATATTTTTTACATATTACATTTCCTGCCGAATTTGCAGATGTATCTATTTCTGAAAATATGGAAGAGTTACCGCAACATTTTTATCACCATCTTACAGCACTTGCACAATGCGTATAATAAGCGGAACTCATGGCGGAAGGCGCATACAGCCGCCTACAAATATGCCACATACAAGGCCCACAACAGATATTGCGAAGGAAGGTTTGTTTAATATTCTTCAAAACCAGTTAGACTTTGAAGAGCTTACAACACTCGATCTTTTTGGGGGTACAGGTTGTATTAGTTACGAACTGGCAAGTAGGGGAGTTCCCGATCTTACCATTGTAGAAAAGGATAATAAAATGTATGATTTTATTAAAAAAACTGCGGAAGATTTAAAGTTCGAAAACTTTAAAGTGATCAAAAGCGAAGTGTTTACTTATATAAATTCATGTACCCACAAATACGATTTTATTTTTGCCGGTCCGCCATATGCTATGACAACCATTGACGATTTACCCCTACGTATTTTTGAAAAAGGCTTACTAAAACCAGGCGGTAGATTTATTTTGGAACACACTCCACGGAATGATTACAGAAAGACGGAACATCACGTTTCAGAAAGAAGATATGGGACCACTATATTTTCAACATTTATGATGGAAAGCTAGTTGATTGGTTGATTGGAAAACATTCTAATCCGCAACCCCTAACTCGTAACCCGTAACTTCCAACCCGTAACCATAAAAAAAGCTGCTCCAAATTAATGAAACAGCCTTCTTTTTAATTAAATAAAATCCATTACATCGGAGAAAGATATTGCGCATAAGCATAACCTTCTTCACCCTGTGCAGTTCTCACTTTCCACCAACTATCATCCGTTTTTTCTACAAGTGTTACCACTTCATCGTGTGCAGCTTTACCAACAATTTCACCTTCCGTACTTGGGGTACTTCTAATGTTAAGGTTAGTAGAGTCAGTAGTTACTTTTAATTGAGCACCGGCATCAGCTTTAATGTCAATATTCATCATTAAATCACCGCTCGCCATGTTTGGGTCAATTTGGCTATATAATGCCCAAAGAGCATCATAATCTGCAGTACTTTTTGCAGTACCACTTACATGCAAAACACCATCTTTTTCTGCAACTGCAAGGTTTGAAACGCCGTGTGTTTGTGCAGCAGTTAATAATGCCGCATATTTATCTTGTAAAGCCATGTTGTTTATTTTAATTGGTGAGATGAATTAATATTACTTTTTGTCCATCAACTGGCTAACGTCAGATTTCACATTTGCAGCAGCTAACAATTGCATAATTGTCATTCTTTGTTTTGAAGTTACTTCACCAGATAAAACAGCTTTATCATCAGAAAAAGTAACAGATACAGATGGCATATCTTTTAAACCATCTTTTACCTTTTGCTGTGTTGCAGCGTCCAATATTGTTGTTGTAGAAGCAGGAGCAGGCTCAACAACTACAGGGGCAGCAACAGTAAGATTATTAACTACAGGAGGTTTTACACCTTTAACGCCAGCAGCTGTTTTTTCGCAATTTGCTTTACATTCTGCATCTGTACATTCGCCTGAAAGCGTAACCACACCATCTTTCACATCAACAGCAGTACTTGCCATTTTCATATCTGCCTTTAAAGCAGTTTCTACATTGGCTTTAATTTCTGAGTCTTTTGGTTTGCAACTTGTAAATGCTACAGCAACCATTAGTGCAGCAGCAATCGTCATTTTAGTGAATTTCATTTTGTGTGAGTTTATAGATTATGAATAGTTTACAAACTTAGTTAATACAATTGTGATTAATAGGTAACCTTTTAATTTGTTAATAAAAAAATAAGGAGTTTTTGGGGCTGTGGTTTTCGTGCAGTAATTAGGCATTTGTTGCGGCTGTCTGTAGTAGTGCCGCAGCAAAGTTTATAATGCTTAATAGTTCATTATTGCGCCAG